>NZ_JAPFCD010000110.1:0-4376 GCF_026153155.1 Photorhabdus aballayi
TGGGCTTTTTTACTTGTATATACCCCCGATGCAGGGAGGGTCGAGAACCCTCGACTAGGGTTCGACAAAACGGCCTGCCGTTTTGGAGCGCCAACGGCGGCCCGTAGGGTGAGCGCAGCGAATCCATCCCTCCCTCACCGTCACACCTTAGTTCAAATGATGTTGCGTAACAAGGAACACTTTGCTATAAGATTTCTTGTAGCGCAACACGGAGCGATAAGGAATGATAAAGAGTTTCAAGCATAAAGGACTGCGCCAATTTTTTGAAAAAGGTGTTTCTGTTGGAATTAACCTTCAACATGCAAACAAACTCCGCCAACGACTCGCTGTTATTAACGAAGCTGAGGATATAGGGGAAATCAATCTTCCCGGATACAATCTACATCCTTTAACGGGAAACAGACAAGGACAGTGGGCAATTACCATTTCAGGAAATTGGCGTGTAACATTCGAATTTATCGATGGTGATGCGTACATCGTTAACTACGAGGATTATCACTAATGAAAATGTTTAACCCGCCTCACCCAGGCGAAATTATTGCTGACTCTTTGGAAGAACTCGGTTTAGGCATTCGTGATCTAGCGCGAGCATTGAATGTTGCTCCATCTACAGCTCAACGTCTAGTGTCGTGTAAAGCAGCAGTCACACCAGAGATGGCAATAAAACTATCAAAAGTACTTGGTAGCTCCCCACGGTTGTGGCTAAAACTGCAAGAAACTTATAGCCTTGATAAAGCAGAAAAGACAGTTGATATTTCCAAACTGACTCCGTTATTTAAACCTGTCCATTTATCTCATCCCTAAAAATCAACAACCTGAGTTCAGGTTTACTGAACTGCACCCCAAATATTAGACACCAAGTCATACATAGGGGTGCAATTTTTTGGATGTTCGTTAGAACTCAAATTAGCCTCTATTCACTATCATAGGACTGGATGGATTAACCTCTAACTTATGGAGAGAATAAATCATGTCTCAGGCGACGATTAAAAAGTGGAGAAATGGCCCATCAGTAAGGATGCCATAGCTGTTATAAAAATGGCGTCTTTAAGTGTTGATGACATCGTCAATATTTCTGTAGAAGATGGAAAAGTATTAATTGTTCCTGTCAAAGCAAAAGAATATAACCTTGATGCATTATTGGCTGGCGTAAAAGATGAAAATATTCATGCTGAGGTAGATTTCGACGCACCAGTAGGAAAGGAAATATTATAAGTGATTAATCGCTATATTCCTGATATGGGAGATATTATTTGGCTTGATTTTGACTCGCAAACGGGGCGTGAACATGCCGGACATCGCCCCGCTCTTGTACTAAGCCCTGCGACTTATAACGGTCAAATAGGGTTGATGCTATGTTGCCCTATGACAACGAAAATGAAAGATTATCCTTTTGAGGTTGTAATTAGTAGAAACCCCGACAGTGTTGTGCTTTCCGATCAAGTAAAAAGCCTTGACTGGAGGAAATGTAACGCCATCAAGAAAGGTAAAGTTTCTGATGATGTTTTAGCCGAGGTCAGAGCAAAAGCCAAAACATTAATAGGGTAAATACTCACAAGCTCAGTTCAAAATAGGTACGGGACTTTAATTCTTCTCGACTAAAAACAAAATGGTACGCTTCGTAACATTTTGTTTTATATTTATGAGGACATTATCTTTACGCCAATATTCATCATGCCAATATTCGTCAAAGTATTTTTCAAAACCCATACTTTCAACATACTTTATTAACTCTGCTTTACTATTCGAATTCACATTTGAGAAAACAATTTTATTAGTCATTGTTGGTGTTCCATCAGGCTAATCATAATATATGACATAATCATCTGAAACTAAGGGGATATTTTTAATTTCCTCAAAGGTAAACATATTATAATAGATAAAATTCACTTTCGTATATGAAAAATTAACATTTGCAAGCGACATAATAAAAATCAAAGTACATCCAATGAGAATAGATATCACAACGATTATACGTATAAAACTACTCAATCGAAATCCCAGCATATTCCACATCTAAATTAATTCCAGTCTGTTCGCTAATATGAATTATATCATGACTTGTTTTTATACCCTATGGATTTCAAGATTCTTTACTTACTATTCCTAACTTCTCCGTGTAAGCCAGTCTTCCTTATTCTATATCAAACCTTGTAGTCATTATAACTCCTGTAATTTATTAAGGCACTGTTTTCTACCTATCATACTTTATTTCTGAACCAGTTATTTTTTCTTCTCAATTATTGAGAATCTGATCAAGTTGGGGTTAGTTCATAAATACCCGGCCTTTTTACTTGTATATACCCCCAATGCCGGGAAGATCGAAAACCCTAGAACAGGGTTCGACAAAACAGCAATATATTTACCTCGAAAGCATTAGGCAAAAGATATTAACTACAAAATGTTGGAGACTAAACAGATATAAAAAACCACCCGAAGGTGGCTATTGTCGTCTCAAACATCTTCATCCAGTTTTTCACGATCTAATTCCAGTAATTCTTGGAATTCTTTTAATCCCTTTAATTCTTGGATTTTTTCTCCGAAATCTGGGAGCGTATAAACATCTGGACTCGTATAAATCAGTTGACTGGTTTCTATGCCTTCTTTGCCACATATTATATGTATATCAACTAATACCGTATTATTATCATAACCTATAGACATAGTTCCATTGTATTTTAGCGCGTTCTCAAATTCTTCTTTTGATGGATACGATGATCCATCTCCGTACTTTTTCGTTAACGATTTGCTTACTGGCTTCACAAGTCTGCCAATATTAATCTCTAATCTTTTAAATTTTCCATTTAAAAAAAATGCCATTGCTTCACGCTTTTTGTTAGCAAACGAAAAGTCAGAACATGAATAAAGTGATACTTCTTCTATTCGAGAATCTCCCTCAAACTTTTCAAAATCACATAACCTCTTCGAAAGAAACTCTTCTTCTGTCATGCCAAACTTTGCATCTTTATACCCATCAACTGCCATTGCACCAAAGCTAATCATTCCCAATGCAAGCATAACTGCCAATTTTTTCATGTTATCTCCTTTTGCTTTGAGCCAATGATAACAATGAAAACAGTGTTAAACCAACCCCACAAACTTCTATCAAGCACCCAAATGTGGATGTTTTGGAGAATTTTGTAAAGTGTAGATGTCATTCAGATTTATATAACGCAAGCATTCCACTTACAATTAGGCAAAGGATATCAACTATCAAATGCTTCGGTTAAGCTTAAAGCACACCCTTTCTGCGTCCTCGTATTGACGCGACGTAAAATTTCAACGAGCACGCCGGGATACTTACCATATTCTCTGCTAATTATCCCGACATCATCGGTGACAATAAATGCAGGATAACTGGTTGCTGACGCATCCATATAACTCATCAACCCCGGCGTTCCATCAGGTACAGGTTTCAACGTTTCAGGATCAAGCGCTCGCGCATCTACCCACGGTGGAACATGTTTACGTTGCATCTCATCCTCAAAGAAACAAGTGTTGAGTTCAACTTGATTAAATATATCTCGGATCTGACTAATATCACTGAGGTTGAAAGTGTCAAATAAAAGATGATTGAAATCATCGCGTTTCAGGGATTCTTTTTCGTAACTTTTCCAGCCGCCTCCCGTTATAATATAAAGGTTTTTATCCCCAGAAAATGAGATATTTTTATCTTTCATATAATGGCAGAGTAAATAGATAAAGTATGGCGAACCGATAAGACAAATATCTTTCCCTTGATTCTTTATTCGTTCAAGGCTATTCAATGTTTTAACGAAATCTATTCGTTCTTCTGTTACGGTAAATGTCGTGGGATATAGCAACTCTACCAAGCTCATAACATATTTAAACCAAATGTTATGAGCATTAAATCTATCCGGCCCCAAGTTGACCAATTCCATTTGATGATCAAACCAATTACCAACATATTTCATGCCATAACTCACAGAGCCTAAGAGTCTCTCAATACTTAGTCTGTCACGTGCGACCTGACTTTTTAAACCATTCGTGCCGCTACTGGTAAACCAACTTTCAATCTGGTTTTCCTGAGAAGTTAATAAGCGAGTAAACTTAAAAACGGATGTTGGGAATACAGGTATGTCATCAATTTCCGTAATATTGTCATCTACTTTGTGTGCCTGACAGTAGTGACGATATTCTCGACAATGTTTATAATGATGACGAAATGCATCAAGCACGAGTTTCTTTCTGATTTTTTCCTGCTCGTCGTAAGACCAAACTAATGGATCGCTCGAAAAAATCAAATCATCAATTTCTGAGCTTGCTGTAATTTCTTGTTTATCAACATATGAAGTCATACCTGTTTTACTCCTCAAGATAATATTAGAAAGTATGGCAGCACTGCCGTCATACTC
>NZ_JAPFCD010000111.1:0-4112 GCF_026153155.1 Photorhabdus aballayi
CGGCCAGAATCTCCATTACCACAAGCGGGTGCCCGAACGGCTCAGTGAAGACCTGCGCCAGACCTACCACACCCAGCAGGCGGGGAGAGTGATTCAGCACGGCGCCTGCACTTATCGCTACGATGAAAACGGGCGACGGACAGAGAAAACCGAACAGCGATGGGGTCACCGGCCGCGGACCTGGCGCTACCGCTGGGACGCGCACGACCGGCTGACCGGGGTTATCAGCCCGGAAGGGACGCGCTGGCGCTATTGTTATGATGCCTTCGGACGACGGATTAGTAAGCGGAAGGAGACAGACACCGCCGGACCGCCGGCGAAACCGACCGCGATAATCGGCTATGATTACCTGTGGAGCGGGGAACAGCTGATTGAAGAGACGCCGGTCCGGGCTGACGGCACCGTTGACTATGAGCAGAGCATTCACTGGCTGTATGAGCCCGGCGCCCTGACGCCTTCGGCACGGCATGAAAAAGGTCAGCTATACTATGTGGTGAGCGACCATCAAGGGACGGTGCGGGAAATCCTGACCGAGGAGGGAGAACTGCTCTGGGCAGGGCGATTACTCACCTGGGGCGAACCGGAGCGCTGGCCGGTGCTGACGGTCAACGACCCACGGAACCTGACGTGTAATTTCCGGTTCGCGGGTCAGTACGAGGACCCGGAGAGTGGTTTATACTATAATCGCTTTAGGTATTACGATAACGAGATCGGGCAATACCTCTGTGCTGATCCGTTGAACTTAGCCGGAGGAGTAAATCCTTACAGTTACGTGCATAATCCGGCGAACTGGATTGATCCGCTTGGTCTTGCTAGTTGCCCTAGCACAAAAGAAATTTCAAGGGGTGATAATCCTTATCAAACAAGGGTAGATCCAAGAATCCCAAATAGACCTGATCCCAAGTATTCAATAGACACAAATACTTTCACTAGTGGAAAAATGACTGCTAATGGTGGTATCAGAAACAATAAAGAATTTTGGCAACAATGGAGTAATTTGCAGCCAGATTCTTTGAGTAAAAGTAATATGTACCGAATAAAAGAGTTAGGATTATCACCTAAAATAGATAATCAATGGATTAAAGCGTTTCCAGAACATGTGAATTACAAAGGTGAAACATTAATTCACCATCATGTTGATTTTGGGCGTTACGCAATACCTGTCCCGAGTTCAACTCATGTTGGCAGCGGCGGTATATGGCATACAAAATAAAAAGGAGAACTTTATGTTGCTAACGATCAAAGAAATAAGCGAACAATTAGATGAAAAATTCTCACCGTTAGGCGATGACTTTGATGATCTGAAATTATCGAAAAGATACAAGCCGTTATTAGACGTTGAAATTTCAGAAAAAAAACTGAATATCATATTCCCTAAAGAATTTCTATCATTCATGAAAGACTATGATTTAGATAATTTTTCATTAGGAAACATATCATTTGGTAATAGTTCTGATTATCTCGAAATGATAGTAAATATTAATAGTGAGGGTACTTTTAATCATTGGTGGATTGGTGAAAATAGACCTAAAGAGTTTATCGTTATAGCAATATCTGATCCTTATACCATATTACTAAACACTATTACTGGTGAGGTTTTTGTTATGACCAGTGAATCATCAATGGATGACTTTGAACAAGTTTCAGCTAATTTTGAATTATTTATCAGAGGTGCTGGAACTATTTTCTTAGGTAAAGAAACATTCACAGAAATTATCAAATATGTTGGCTCTCAGACAAATGAGTTTTGGGAAGAAATAGCAAATTAAATGATGTTAAGGTCGGAAAGATCTTTCGAGATCTTCCGGCCTTCTTCATGATCTACCGTGGCGCATAGCCACGGTAAGCCAGCGCGGACTGGAGCTTAGCAATGGCATCCTTAATCTGATACGCTTCCTCGTCATTCACGGCACAGGCGCGTATCTCCGCCCAGTTCAGCCGCTTAACCAGTTGGGCCAGGGCCAGCGCTTCAATATGGGTTAACTGAATGTCCTGTAAATGTTCAATCACCATGTTCATTTTATCCCCTCCCTTAGCCCGCGTTGCACTCAGCCAGCATCTCACGCATCCGCAGCTTAATCTCATTAAGCTGGTTCTGTTGCCGCTGGTATTGCTGATACTGTTGTTGCGTGGCTTCGCTGTCCGGTATCAGTACCAGACAGCCATCCATCACCTTCACCGTAATTTGACCCCCGGTATTAAATCCCGCCTGTCTGAGCCACTGCCCCTTAAGGTGTATCGCCGGTGCAGCGTTGTTGACCTTGTTCCCGTTCAGCACATAACCCACCGTGTAATAACGTTCTGTTTTCACGGCTTTATTTACTGTCACTTCTGCCTTAGAATGCGCCTTAGCCATAGTAACTACCTCTTTTAGTTGCTTGTGGTGAGCGGGGCTAAAGTGTTGGTAGCACCTTAGCCCCGCGTTAAATCAAAGGGTGTCCTTTTATCTTGCCAGCGCCTGTAACTGCTTCTTAGTTAAAAAAGCATCCAGCAACTTCTTAATCACTTCCTTATCCTCATCCGGTAACTGTTCCACTGCCTGAAACTGTCTCAGTAACTCCCGGTCCTCAAATCTTGCTTTAGCCGCTTCCGTCGCAGCCCCTTCCAGCAAGTAATCACTGGTTACGCCCAGTACATCCGCTAACCGTTTTAACGTATCACTCCCCGGTCTGGAAGTTCCCCGCTCAAAACGGCCAATATGGGTGTAATGCAACTCCGCCAGTCTGCCCAGTTCAGACTGGGAGAACCCCTTTTGCCTGCGTAACTCACGCAAGCGTTGGGCAAATCCGGTCTCTGTCGTCGCTGTCATATCAAGCACCTCAGTCATCATAGCGGTATCAAATAGAGCTATGTTGCCGTAATTATCTGCCATCTTCCATGCTCCGGTGCGTTGATATGAACTTTACATGCTTGACATGATAAAGCCTTGAAGCTACCTTATCAAGCATAAATGCTTTATTGAAAAATATTTTATAAGGACCGCTTACATGGCACGCATCCCGGAAGCAGAATTGCAGCACCTGAAAGCCGCCGTCTCCTTAGTAGCCGTGGCGGAACAACAGGGACGAAAGCTGATTAAACGCGGAAAAGATTACGTACTGCTGTGCCCGTTCCATCAGGAGAAAACCCCGTCAATGGTATTGAGTCCTGAAAAGAACCTCTATCACTGCTTCGGCTGCAATGAAGGCGGGTCGGTACTGGACTGGGTGATGAAAACCGAAGGCTTAAGCCTGCGCCATGCGGCGGAACGGTTGCGGGCTTTATTGGGCAAAAATCCGGCGATCGAGCCGCTGCTAACAGACCGTGAACCGATGCTGCTGGCCGAGAATGAAGCGGGACAGCAGGCATTACTGCACCGGGTCGTTGAGTTTTATCACCATACCCTGCTGAACGCCCCGGAGATGCAGGCTTACCTGACGGCGCGGCAGCTCAATCATCCTGAACTGGTTGCTCACTTTAAACTGGGTTTTGCCAACCGCACGCTGGGCTATCGGCTGCCATCAAGAAAGCTGAAATCCGGTGCAGAAATCCGCGCCCGCCTGCGCTCGCTGGGTCTGATGCGGGAATCGGGTCATGAACACTTTACCGGCTCGCTGGTTGTACCGGTTATCAATCCGCAAGGGCAAATACAGGAAATCTACGGACGTAAAATCGGCGACCACCTGCGGGCGGGTACGCCATCGCACCTTTATCTACCGGGCGCGCATAGCGGAGTCTGGAATGAAACGGCGCTGATGGCCGCGAAAAGCCTTATCGTGTGTGAATCGCTGATTGATGCGATGTCGTTCTGGGTCGCAGGGTATCGGAACGTGACCGCCGTTTACGGGATCAATGGCGTGACAGCCGACCACTGGCAGGCGTTCGAACGGCACGGTATCAAACAGGTGCTTATCGCGTTCGACAATGACAGCGCGGGCAATGAAGCGGCGGTGAAACTGGCGGAGGCGCTGCTTGTGCGGGGGATCACACCGCTGCGCGTGATGTTCCCATCCGAAATGGATGCCAACGACTATCTGTGTCAGGCGGCCGAGCCGGAAGCCGCCTTCGCCCTGCTGCTTGAGAGCGCCACGCCAATATCCACCGCCATAGCAGCGCGCACGACGGCGGAGGTG
>NZ_JAPFCD010000112.1:0-3468 GCF_026153155.1 Photorhabdus aballayi
CCCACGCTGGCGTTTGGATTGACGGAGGTACACCGTGATGGTTCGCAGGTAACGGAGTCCCGTCGGATGCTGACACCGGAGCTGAATGACTGCCTGCGCAGTCAGGCCCGGCGTTTTGGGGTCAGTCTGGCGGCCCTGTGTCATCTGGCCTGGGCACAGGTATTATCGCGTACCAGTGGTCAGGAGAAAGTGGTGTTCGGTACCGTCCTGTTTGGGCGGATGCAGGCGGGAGAAGGAACCGAGAGTAGCACAGGGTTATTTATCAACACGTTACCATTGCGACTGGATATCGATGATACCCCGGTGCAGGAGCGGGTGCGGGAAACACATCACCGGTTAGCGGGATTGTTGACGCATGAACATGCTTCACTGGCGTTGGCCCAGCGTTGCAGTGGAGTCGCCAGTGGAACGCCGTTGTTTAATGCCTTGCTGAACTACCGGCATAATGCCCCGTTGACGGCTTCAGATGAGCCCCTGAAGGGTATTGAATTTCTGGGCGCACAAGAGCGGACTAACTATCCGTTTGCCCTGTCGGTGGAGGATTTTGGGGATGCTCTCGGTCTGACGGCTCAGGTAGTACAACCCTTTGAGTCAGCACGGCTATGCGACTATATGCAGCAGGCGCTGGAAAGTCTGGCGGAAGCGCTGGAACATACGCCGGACAGGCCGGTTCGGGCATTGGAAATTCTGCCGGAAGCGGAACGTACGCTGTTGTTAAAAACCTGGAACGCGACAGAGACCGTATACCCTGATTCATTGTGTATTCATCAGTTGTTTGAACAACAGGTGGAGAGAACGCCTGATGCCACAGCACTCATATATGAGGAGCAGACACTCAGCTATGCCGAACTGAATACCCGGGCTAATCGGCTGGCTCATCAGTTGATTATGTTAGGAGTAGAACCGGATCAACGAGTAGCGATTTGTGTCACACGCTCACCGGCGATGGTGATAGGACTACTGGCGGTGCTGAAAGCTGGAGGGGCTTATGTGCCACTGGATCCAGCTTATTCTAGTCAGCGTTTGGTTCATATTCTGACCGACGCTGCACCAGTTATTTTGCTGGCAGATGATGTCGGGCGTGTTGCATTGGGTGAAGAAGCTCTTGAAGGACTTAATGTATTAAACCCAAATACTCTGACTGAACAATTAGAGAGCAATCCGCAGGTTCCTGAGTTGATGTCACAGCATTTGGCGTATGTGGTTTATACTTCTGGCTCTACTGGTACACCCAAAGGGGTAATGGTGGAGCATCGTGGGGTGGTTAACTTAGCTCTGGCACAAATCGGTCGATTTGATGTTGATGAAACTAGCCGAATATTGCAGTTTGCTTCATTGGGTTTTGATGCCAGTGTTTCGGAAATTATGACAGCGTTGAATAGTGGAGCCTGTCTAGTCATCCCTATTGATACGATTCGTCAGGATCCGCATCGCCTTTGGCATTATTTGGAAAAACAACGGGTAACACATGCTTTCCTGACACCGGCTTTATTCGAGCAAGAGGCAGATTTACCAATAATAACGATAAAGCCCACGTTAGTATTTGCAGGAGAGGCCCCCAGTTTGACATTGTTCCAAACGTTGTGTGGCCTGGTGACACTATTTAATGATTATGGCCCGACCGAAACTACTGTTTGCGCCACAACTTGGCTTTGTCCGTCGGATTATACGGACGCATTGGTTCCTATAGGACGTCCGACGACTAATACACGTATTTATCTGTTGGATGCCCATGGCTATCCAGTGCCGCTAGGGGCGGTGGGTGAGCTGTATATTGGTGGTGTGGGTGTGGCGCGGGGTTACCTGAATCGCCCTGACTTGACTGCTGAACGATTCTTGGCTGATCCGTTTAATGATGAGCCAGGTGCGCGGATGTATCGCACTGGAGATTTGGCGCGTTACCTGCCGGATGGCAATCTGGTATTTATTGGCCGTAATGACTATCAGATAAAAATTCGCGGTTTCCGAATAGAATTGGGAGAAATTGAGGCCCGATTGACAGAACATCCAAAGGTCTGTGAGGCACGAGTGTTAGTTCAGACTGAAGGACCGTATAAGCGTTTAGTCGCTTATGTGGTAGCGCAAGAAAATGATGGATTAGTTAATAGCTTACGTGAGCACCTGAGTAACTTATTGCCAGATTATATGATGCCGGCAGCCTTTGTCCGTTTGGATGCCTTCCCGTTGACGTTGAACGGCAAATTGGATCGTAGGGCATTACCGGCTCCAGAGGCAGATGCTTTTGCTCGTCAGGTTTATGAAGCACCTCAGGGAGAGGTGGAAATTATATTAGCGGCTATCTGGTGTGATTTGTTGGGCATTGAACAGATTAGCCGATATGACAATTTCTTCGTTTTAGGGGGGCACTCTCTACTGGCTGTGCGGATGGTAGAGCGCTTACGTAAACGAGGGTTAACGTTGGCGGTGCGAGATTTATTCCAATCGCCGGTGCTGGCTAAACTGGCCAAGGAGGTGGTGCAATACCGGGTTTTGGAAGCGCCTGCTAATGCTATCATGTCGACAACTACAGCAATAACGCCAGAGATGTTGCCGCTGATTGATCTAACTCAATCTGAGATTGATCTCATTATAGGGAAAGTGCCGGGCGGAATCGCTAATATCCAAGATATCTATGCGTTATCACCATTGCAGGACGGTATTCTATTTCACCATTTGCTCGCCAATGAAGGCGATCCGTACCTGTCAGTAGGCCAGATATCCTTTACTGATCGGGGGCTATTAGATCGTTATCTGGCGGCGGTTCAGTGGGTGGTTAATCGACATGATATTCTGCGCACTGCCTTTATCTGGCAAGGCTTATCCGTTCCGAGCCAGGTGGTGTGGCGTCAGGCTCCTTTGTCTGTGACTGAATTAACATTAGATCCAGCTGATGGGAAGATCAGCGATCAGCTCATTCAGCGCTTTGATCCCCGTCAATATCGTCTTGACCTTAGTCAGGCACCTTTGTTGTGTTTTGTGGTGGCTCAGGAGGAAGATGGCTCTTGGCGGGTATTAGAATTACTACATCATTTGATTGGTGATCATACGACCCTGGAAGTGATGCAAAGTGAAGTTCAGGCCTATTTTGCTGGGCGAAGAGACAGTTTGCCAGCTCCAGTACCTTTCCGTAATCTGGTGGCGCAGGCCCGTCTTGGTATTAGTCAGGCAGAGCATGCACGTTTCTTTACCGACATGCTGACCGGGGTAGAAGAGCCGACGTTGCCATTTGGGGTAACAGAAGTGCATCATGATGGTTCACAGGTCATAGAATTTCATCAGATATTGACGACTGAGTTAAATGATCGTTTGCGTGCTCAAGCGAAGTGTTTGGGAGTCAGTTTGGCGACGTTATGCCATGTAGCTTGGGGGCAAGTATTGGCGCGCACCAGTGGACAACAAAAGGTGGTGTTTGGCACGGTATTATTTGGACGTATGCAAATGGGGGAAGGAGCTGACCGTGGGATGGGA
>NZ_JAPFCD010000113.1:0-3356 GCF_026153155.1 Photorhabdus aballayi
CTGACCGAGGAGGGGGAACTGCGCTGGGCAGGGCGATTACTGACCTGGGGCGAGCCGGAGCGTTGGCCGGTGCTGACGGTCAACGACCCACGGAATCTGACCTGTAATCTGCGGTTTGCAGGCCAGTACGAGGACTCGGAGAGTGGGTTATACTATAATCGCTTTAGGTATTACGATAACGAGACCGGGCAATACCTCTGTGCCGACCCATTAAATCTTAGTGGCGGATTTAACCCATACGGGTATGTGCATGATCCAGTAAACTGGATTGACCCGTTCGGGTTAGCTGGAAGAGATTGTGGTAATGCGTTAGAGCAAGAAAGCAGACTAGCGAAGGAAGATCGTGCAAGAAGACACACTTCAAGTTCAGCGGTGTATCTCAAACATACTCGTGCGAGAACCCAAGAAGAAGCAATGGGGCTTTCTAGCAGAGGTGGTCCAGCCCAATATTGGAATGAGAGTATTGGAAGTGGAAAAACTACAAGTGATCAGGTAACTAAATTTAGGAACAAAATAGAAAAAGAAGCTTTACAAAAAGGCACACATTCTCCTCAACCAGGTGGTTCAGATTATTATATTTATGATTCCGGTAGAAACATTGGATATAACAATGGTAAACCAACTCAATATATGCGAGTTGAAGTAACAAAAAGTACAAATGAATTTCATGGGCATCCTATTTCTGCTCAGGATTATTATGGTTATTTGAAAAAGGTTAAATGATGATTAATATTTTCCAAAAATACAGCCCATTAGAGAGTTTCCACATTCCGGCAGGCTGGTTTACTATGAAAAACAACATGTATGATGTACCGCCAAGTATTTTAAATGATATATCTTGCGAAGAGGAACGTTTTTTAGTAGAGGACGCTTTCTTTCGTAATGATATATTTATTGCCAGGACTGACTATCCATTATCTACGACTAATGAAGTTAGAGGGGTGGTATCTATACATGGTAGATTGTTTAATTCTAGTGATTATGGTGATAATTATTCTTGTTTTTATGATGTTGAAATTTCTATTTTTCTTGGAAAGAAAAAGCATGAGGATATTTATCATGAGGAAAAAGTATCAAACAATAGATTTGATGCTGCGAGAATAGCATCGAAATATATGTTTATTTTTTCTAACTATATATCACCAGCATTAAAACTTGGTAAGTTAAATAAAAATAGTGATTTTGGAGAGTTTATATCTATGGCTTATTCCGATAAAAATCAGATATAAAATATCGTTAAAATCAGCCGGAAAGATCCCTGTGATCTTCCGGCCTTATTATGATCTATCTTGGCACATACCCACGGTAAGCCAGCGCCAATTGAAGCTTATCGATGGTATATTTATAAGAGAATGAATCCAATGGTTTAATTCCGTCTCAAAAAAATCCAGTTTATTGTCAAGGTGATATTTCTTAGAAAATGAAATTTTCTTTATCCATGATCAGGACAATATTATTGAAATGACGCTTAATGATGCTTTTCATCCACATGAAGAAAATATGATTTTAAAAACAATAATCAGATGGATACGAAAAATAAAATATAGTCTGGTCAAGTGTCTACAACCAAATGTGGGAGAGTAAATTAATGAATTATTATGTGAATCTACCATTAATGAATAATTATAACCCTTAACTAATGCCAAGATATCTTCATGCTATAGTAGATACCGAGAAGCAAATTAATGACAAATGGGATTATGAAGGCTCCAGGCATAATATGCCTTATTATCTATTAAATAAGGAATGCCCTAACACTTTGTATTTGTTATGTAATAAAAATATTGGAAAATTGGGATTTAATTATTATCAACACAATATGGCTCATATCCTATCTGATAGATTTCTCGATATTATCAATGATTTTAAATTAAGCGATCATGTTTTAAAAAAATTAATTGCGACATCGATTAAAGATGGAAAAACTATCAATAGCTCATTAAATTATCTTTTTTTACTGACAAGGCGTTATTTCCGAATGAAAAATATTCAATATTGGAAAAAGGTAAATATGTAAGTTTAATTCCTCATAAATTATCTTTTCATAATGAATCATTAAATTATGATATTTTTTCAATACGGACTACTTTATTAGCAGAATTTATCTTTATTTCAGAAAAAGTAGCTAACAAACTCAGTAAAGAAAATATCAAAGGAATAAATCCAATTAAATTAGATGAAGTCTTGAATCACTATTGTGTAGATTTTAGGTACGACATTAAAGCCAATGTCAAAAAAGGGAAAATAAAATTACCCTAAGTTAATAGCAAAAAGCCAGAAATATCTTCGTGATCTTTCAGCTTTGTTATTTTTATATTTAAAATAAATAGCTTACAGGGTTAGGCTTATATATTAAATATATAATTTAAATCAAAAAAAATATAAAACAAATAAGAAGATAAATAAATAATACAGAAAAATATAAGATTCATAGTAAATATATACATAGGCTATATTTTAGCTATTTTATTCTGTTTTCTCTCTGAAACAGCAAAAAGCCGGAATCGCTTCCGGCCGGCTTCTTTCTTACCGAGGTGAATACCCATGCCACGCCAACGCCGACGGGTTAGTGCAATAGCAAAGCATCAAGGTAATCATCACGGATATACTGGTGCAATAAGAAATGCTCTGGATAAAATAAATTTAAATCAATCAACTGATGCCATATCGAAACAAGTGACTCACATAAAAAATATAGCCAAAAAAGATATGGAGAATAGCAATATTATTAAACCCCAAAATATGTATAACACTCATATTCAGGGGAAAGACGTAAATTAAAAAGTAAGACAACGCGTCTTTGATCTCTGGAGTAAAATTTTAGGATAATTTAATATGGGTGAGATAATAAATTTTTATATGGAACCTATTAAATTTTTTAAAAGTTCGGATTTTTTATCCGGTTCTATTGAAGAGTTTAATGAATATGAAATTATTCATAATAAAGATAGGGCATTAAAGCTTTTTTTCGATCAAGACATACCAGGCAACTAATATGGTTTGAAGTGATTTTTCTCTGATCGGGTATCCGAGTTTTATCTTCATGAGGATTATAAAAAAACGGCGATTTACCAGATCCAGCACAGCCACAACCGTGACATCCCGTTGGAAGCGCTGCTGCGCCAGCTTGCCGCTGCCGTCGAACAGGGCAGGCCGTCTCCCCAGCGCTGATAAAAAAGACCGACGACCGTTTTAACGCCCTGCTCAGCCAGTATTACACGTTGCAGAAAGCCACCGGCCTGACCGCAGCCCCTGAATACACCCGCCCGTCAATTCAGCACAGGAACCCTTAATATGTCATTCCAGAAAAAAACCGCCGGCCCGACCGGCACCAGCAACCTCGCACAGCCCATCGC
>NZ_JAPFCD010000114.1:0-3090 GCF_026153155.1 Photorhabdus aballayi
AAACGGAAAGCGCGACACGAATAAAACAGGTATAGCTGAGCAAGGCGGGAAAATCATTGTGGTGATATTTCCAAAGATGCTCCAGATAAAAATGTTTAAAATCCTGGTAATGTGACAGATGAAAGAGGATCAGGATAGCCATGATTTCACTGGGATACATGCGACCTTGTCGGCGGCGTAGACGGTATCCGTTATCAAGACAAAACTGCGTCCACTGAGGGATGAAAAAACGGCAAAAATCGTCGACATCGCAGAAAATTTCCACTAACTTATCCATAGCCTGTTCCTCCCCGGAGCTGTTTTCGGCGTTCACCAAAACTTTGCTCCCGGAACAGGCTTCTCGTCAATTTCTTATCCAGAACTCAGGTTAATTAGTTTGTCACCAATGGCTTGATTCAGGTATTTATCGGCCGCATTAAGATACTCTGTCCGGCGGGTGTTACCAATTCCCACAGGGTTTCGTTTGTTAGCTGTGCCGTTCAAGCCACCCAACTGTTCAAATCGCCGTTGTTCTAATCCTCTGGCGGTATCTTTACCTACTTGTCCATAACCTTCATAGAAAACTTCGGGTGGTTTTCCACCAAAACGTTCAAAGTTGCCATTATATCGATACTTGACAACATCTGTCCCTGTTTGTTGTCCCTGCATACTGGCATACCCCACATATGGTTTGCCGGTAGCAGCATCCATCCCTTGATAGGTAATATGGGTGGCTGTGGTCGGGTTACTTGCCAAACCCCATGAATCAATCCACGTCACTGGATTCAGTACAACAAATTCAGTGAAATATTCATGTTCTTGCCTTAATGATGTGATAGACAATGAAAGCGATAGAGAAGTTATAACAGGGAGGTTAATGTGTTCTATTAATTTTGGTGGCTAGTATCTTTTGGTGTGAAAAATGTAGCATTGTTGAACAAAACAACACTATACTCGCTTAACTTGAAGATGCAGGATTCAGAATCTGGAAGTTGTCATTAATACGGCGCAACAGCCTCCCGGCAAGTTCCGGTAATATTTCCGTAAAGAAGCGATGTATTGCCTGCCTGAACAAGGCCGTCGAGGCGAAATAATGGTTATTTCTGACCTGTTCACTCATCACCTTCCACAGCCTTTCTATCAGGTTCAGATTCGGGCTGTATGGCGGTAAGTCATGAAGGTCAATATTCATTACATAAACCCAGTTTTTCACCAGCCTGCTCCAGTGGTAACCAGCTCCGTCAAGGATAATATGAACCTTCTGACTGACCGGATAGGTTTCACTCAGGGCAATGAAGAACTCGGCGATGTGATAACTATCGATACGGTCATATTCGCGTACCACTGTTTTACTAATATCGGCCAGATTTAGGGCCCCCATCAGGTTCAGACGGGTACGGCTTCCCGTGGTTTTCACTACGTTTTCTGGCCCTTACGCATCCAGCCATAAGCCAGTTTCGTCCCCTGCGTGGGATGGACGCCATCAATGAACAGGATGGGTTCATTGTCTCCGGCTTCCTGCTTGAGTTTCCCGCAGGTTTCTATAAAGGCCCGCTGCTGTTCTGCGTTGAACTTGTGCGGCATGCCGGTCGGTTAATGAGATGGTCACCCCCACCCTGTGAGAGGTACGCTAGCAGGGTATTTTATTTTAGAGGGAACCATCATGCAAAACGTTACGCTTATTGGTATCGATCTCGGTAAACATTCCTTCCATGTCCACTGTCAGGACAGGCAGGGTAACGCCCTGCTGCGTAAGAAGTTTTCCCGCACTCAGTTTATTAATTTTCTCGGTTCCTGCAAGGCTGCAACCGTAGTGATGGAGTCCTGCGGTGGGGCGCACTTTATGGCTCGCCGGATCGCTGATTTAGGCCATGAGGCAAAGCTGACTTCTCCGCAGTTCGTCCGTCCTTTTGTTAAGAGTAACAAGAACGATTTTGTCGATGCTGAAGCTATCTGCGAGGCAGCTTCCCGGCCCTCCATGTGCTTTGTGCCCCCCCGCACAGAAGACCAACAGGCGATGGCCGCCCTCCATCGCGTCAGAGACTCACTGATACGGCAACGCGTTAAAACCACCAATCAGATGCACGCTTTTTTGCTGGAGTTCGGCGTCAGTCTGCCGCGCGGTATTGCCGTGATACGACGTCTGGCCGCTGTGCTGGAAGAAAATGACTTTTCGCCTTATCTGGCAAGGGTTCTGAGCAGACTCCACAGTCATTATGTTTACCTCAGCGGAGAAATTGAGGAAGTCGATAAGGAACTGAAAACGCATCTGGCGGAAGATGAAACCGCGCAACGCCTGCTGACCATTCCTGGCGTTGGGCCGGTAACGGCGAGTCTGTTAGCCATGCGGCTGGGGGACGGTAAAAACTATGCCAGCAGCCGTGACTTTGCGGCTTCAACAGGGCGGGTTCCCCGCCAGTACAGCACGGGTGGAAAAACGACACTGATGGGCATCAGCAAGCGGGGTGATAAAAATCTGAGGCGGCTGCTGGTACAGTGTGCCAGGGTCTTTATGCAGCGGCTGGAGCATAATCCAGGGCGTCTGGCAGAGTGGGTGAACAGGCAGCTTGCCCGCCATCACTCGAACGTTGTGGCGTGCGCGCTGGCGAATAAACTGGCCCGAATAGCCTGGGCCGTTACGGCACATCAGACGGTGTTCATTAAATAAAAGAGCCAACGAAAAACGGCGTTAGCTCAGTAAGTTAAGCAGTTACCATCTGGTTTTGCGACGACAGATAATTGATGACATGAACGGCATATCGGCCTGCTGATGAACCTGATATAAAAAATGGCTCTCTGAAGCCGACCGGTTTTTAAGATTCGGCAGGCACGGAACTCATCGTGGCGCGGGCATGACTGCTCACCAGACGCCGAATAGATTTACGCAAGCCCACCATACATCAAAATTTGTGTTGCAAAAACGGGGGTGACCATAGATTTTATAACTGAATCCATTGTGGTGCAGTCATTTATTCATGCCGGGGACGGTGTAACTGATATCTCACGCTTCTTTGACAAGGCGGATAACCGCCTGTGTGGTGGGCAGAAGATTCGCGGTCAGATAAGCGATAAGTTCCTGTGTTTCGCTGAGGTGGCTCTGAGAGCCGCCAT
>NZ_JAPFCD010000115.1:0-2953 GCF_026153155.1 Photorhabdus aballayi
CCGGCAAAATTGCCCATAATAATTCAGCCAGCCATTGATTATGGGGTTTAGCCAGTTTGCCAGTTGTATCAGGTTCAGTTCTGTCCGCATTCGGATCTTCAACTTACGGATTTTGAATCTCATGGCTTTTTGGGCCGCTTTGCTGACTGCCGGTGTAAAACTCACAAACAAACTGTTTCTTTTACGGTTCTTGACCCACCTTGGTCTGAACGTATATCCAAGAAAATCAAAACAGGTATGTTCATATTTTCCCTTTCGTTCTACATCTTTACAGTAAGCAATCCGGGTTTTGTCCGGATGCAGTGCCAGTCCACATTCCCTGAAACGGTGTTCCAACCTTTGCCAGATTTCTCTGGCCTGTGCTTCACTCTGGCAGTGAACCAGTCGTCGAGTCGCCCCGGGGAACCTCCCCCCAAGGCGCTCACGGAACCGGACGTGAACGTCTCCGCTCATCCGGCTCTTCCCATTGAAGCCTGCCCCCCATAGTAGCGGCCAGTGGGCAAATAACCTCGTTTCACTCCGCGCAACACGTGCCAGCCAGTGACTGGCCCGTCGCCGGTGGCCCCGAAGTCGCTTATGTTTACGGGTCAGCCATAACACGAGTTTGCGATCGATTTGCCTCAGCGTTGGGTACAGGGCCGATTTATAAAAAGCACCGTAATAATTTATCCAGCCTCTGATTTTCGCATTGAACATATGCGCCAGATCGTACAAGGACTTGTCACTGCGATTTTGCAGACCCCAACTCCTCACCTCCTGACGGATTGCTTTCCCTGCTCTGGCACTCATCCCCGGACTGAAGTTAACGAAGGTCTTACCCCAGCGATTCTTCGACAAACGGGGCCGGAATGTATAGCCCAGAAAGTCGAAGCGCGTCTCTGCGTAATTCCCCCGTCGATAGGCTTCTTTACAGTAAACCATCCGGGTCTTCTGCGGATGCAACTCCAGCCCACATTGCGCGAACCGCTGGCCTGCTTTACTTATCAGTGCTTCGGCCTGCGACTGACTGTGACAGTGGCATACAACATCATCGGCATACCTTTCAAAGGGGACGCCGGGAAACTGACGTTTCATCCACATATCAAAGGCATAATGCAGGAACAGATTCGAGATCAGGGGTGAAATCACGCCGCCCTGCGGCGTCCCCCTGTTCCGTACCTGCCCCCTTCCATCCGGCATTTGCACCGGCGCCTTCAGCCAGCGTTCGATATACATCACCAACCAGCGTTCCTGTGTGTGATGCCGCACTGCTTTCAGTAACAGGGCATGATCAATATTATCAAAGAAGCCTTTGATATCGATTTCCACAACCCAATCAAACTTCCAGCAGCGTGTTCTCGCCTGCGCAATCGCCTGGTGAGCAGATTTCCCCGGCCGGTAGCCATACGAGTCGGCATGGAACAGAGGTTCCAGTACAGGCTCAAGTACCTGTTTAACGACCATCTGGGCGATTCTGTCCGACACGGCAGGAATACCGAGCGGACGCACACCACCATCAGCTTTGGGGATCTCCACACGCCTTACCGCCTGCGGCATATAACTGCCCGAAGCCAGTCTGTTCCATAGCTTGTAGAGATTGTCTGCAATATTCTCGTCAAACCCGGCCAGTGTCTGTCCGTCAATACCTGCCGCACCACGGTTAGCTTTCACTCGTTTATACGCTTCCCACACCTGTCACTTACTCACAGGAAATGGCTTTGCCGATTTTACAGCAGTCCTCCCACCGGCTTTATCGCCCGTGGTTGCTGTCGTGCCATCAGCACAATGGGGCAAGCCCTTTGCTCCAGACCCATTACGGTCCTTCAACGCTACTACGGCTTGCTCCGCCCCTGTACCCCGCATTGGTACTCTGGCGCTCATGGGACCTCCACTTGCGTTTCTCCCTTCACATCGGGGTGACAGGTTCCCACGTTCCCCACAAGAGCCTGAATCGACTTCACGCCGCCTTTATGCCGGATGCCGCGCAGGCAGTAAACAGGTCGCCCCCTGCGCTTATCCCACAGGAACGACTCCACCATGGTTTTGACATCATCTATACGCTTTCGACACATCATCAACGGTTCACTTTCGTTCGTCTCTTCGATCCCTACCTGATCGGATCATGCCCGACCTTTTCCCATATCGCTCACCCCCACGTCTCTTAAACGCAGCAGCAGTGGGGGGTTTGGTGCCTGCACCTGTACGCCGACACCGAGGGGCCTGCCCTCATCTCTTGTGTTGCATAGCTGCACGGGGACTTACGTCCCCGGTACATGCCTTCGTGGCACACCATCATCCGCATAGCGACACCATTTCATCCGGGGATGATATTTCTGCATCCACTTGTCGAAAACGTAGTGCAGAAATAAATTGGCCAGTATCGGGCTAATCACACCTCCCTGCGGTGTACCTTTCTCCCGGAATAACACCTCACTATGGCATTTCATCGGGGCCGTTAGCCAGCGTTCGATGTACAGGCAGAGCCACGGGCTATTTGTGTGTTTCCTCACGGCTTTCATGAGTAAATCATGAGGAATATTGTCAAACAACCCTTTGATATCGAACTCCAATACCCAATCTTGCTGCCAGCATCGCTGCCTTGTGACTCTGATGGCATCAATCGCCGACTTATTCGGTCGGTAGCCATAAGAATCCAGCAAAAAATGAGGTTCAACAAGGGGTTCGAAATGAAGCCTGACCACCATTTGTGCCACACGATCCGCAACCGTGGGGATCCCCAGCAGACGTTCACCTCCCGACTTCTTAGGGATAGCGACACCTTTCACCGGAGGCGGATAATAACTGCCCGATGATAAGCGGTTCCAGAGTTTGTACAGATTGTCTTTCAGATTGGATTCAAAATCCGCGAGGGTTTGACCCTCCACGCCTGCCGCACCTTGATTGGCTTTAACCCATAACCAGGCACGGTACACTTCCCTTTTCTCAATGACAAACGGTTTTGCCTTAACCTCCG
>NZ_JAPFCD010000116.1:0-2910 GCF_026153155.1 Photorhabdus aballayi
TCTTTTACTAGCAAAATATAGACTTAAATAATAGAGATTGGTTTAAGTATCTGTGCGGAAATAGGCAGTAAATGAAGAAATGATTTATCTGTTCAGCCAAGAAAGCAGGCAATAAGCTGTGTTGAGACAGATAGTGACGGTTTTTGGATTCATCACTGGAAGGAGGAATGAAATGAATCATTCCTCACATAATTATATATACTTTCCGAGTATTGGGGGGCGCTATTTGAGGTGATGGCTTTTCTCTTTCTGTTGTTTTTTCTGCATTGACAGTAGTTCAAAGACACCAAAAAAGAAGATCTTGGTTTGCATCAGGCCAGAGAGTTTTTGATCTTTGGGCTGACTGGCTTTCAGAAGCAGCATTTGAAATGCATGCATCACCACCATGAAAATCATGGCGACATCCATAAAATACTTCAATGGTTTTGGAAATGGATGGATCAGGTTAAAGATCAGAAATCCCCAAACGCAGATCATTAACAGTTTACCCAATTGAATAAACATCAGTGTGTACTCCAAAGTAATCATTATGCAGGTAAGTAACGGATATAGAGCCGGTATGCGACTTGTCCGGCTACTTTTTCACGATGAAGTTGCCAGTTAACAGGCACATCAATCGCCGTTGATTCAGATTCAGCTTCAACATAAATCCAGCTTTCATCTGCCAGCCAATTTTGCTCTTCCAACAATTTTATGGTTTCGCTGAGCATTCCTTTACGAAAAGGAGGATCAAGGAAAACGACATCGTAGGGTTTTCCTGATTGAGATAAATAGGTTAATGCACTGTCGTGAATGACTTCGGCATTTTGGGCACTGAGCAGATCCAAATTCGCGGAAAGCTGCTTGGCTATATTACGTTCATATTCAATCAGGGTAACCTGCGATGCATAACGAGAAAGCGCTTCTAATCCAAGCGCTCCGCTGCCTGCATAGCAATCCAGACAATGTGCTTCCTGAATAACCGGGGCTAGCCAGTTAAATAGCGTCTCTCTGACGCGATCTGTCGTTGGGCGTAATCCGGGGCTATTCGGTACAGGTAATTTCCGGCCTCGCCATTTTCCGCCAATAATGCGGATTTGTCCCATTGATTGCTGTTGTGATTTCTTTGCCATAATTTGCGTAACAGTTGTTAAGACTTACAGACATTAATTTACCATCTTTTCCTCCAAAGGGTACTCTTGCCGGCATAAGGCGGGAGGGGAATTGGGACGGGCTTGAAAAGCCCGAAGAATCATCAGCCACTCTGATGCTGAATATATTGTTTAACCCCTGCCAACGGCGCACCACCGCACGAACCGGCAAAATAGGCACGAGACCAAAGCACGGCTTTTCCGTATGCACCATGCCAGTCCAAAAATTTATGACGCAGACGCCGGACGTTACTACCTTTAGTGAGTTGACCCGCATGGAAAGCTGAACTGTCGGCGGGGACTCGATCAGCATGTAGACGTGATCAGATTCGCCGTGGCTTTCTTTTAGCGAAGCGCCAAAATCATGGCAGACTTCAACCTGCATACTGATTAAAGGCGGCGAATGGCGTTCGCTGAGTATTTTCTTCCTGTATCTGGTGACAAAGACGAGATGCACAGGCAGAAGAAAGGCCGCGTGCCTGGAACGATTGGTTTGGTATTTTTGCATTGAAATTAACTAGATAGGCAGTAAGATAATGTGGAAAATTACAACATACTGAATGCCCATGCTCATCCTGAAAGCCTACAAATTCAGACTCAGACCCACAGTAGCACAGTCGCAGCGTCTGCGGCAGTTGTGCGGTTGTGCCCGTTTTGTCTGGAATTACGGGCTTGCCGAGACGCAACGCATTCTGGCATCGGGTGGCAAGTTGCCTTCCTCCTCAATCGTGGGGCTGGATGTAGGCGTGGCAAAACTGGCCACCCTCTCAGACGGAACCATTTTCGAGCTGGTGAACAGTTTTAAAACCCGTCAGCGCAAACTGGCGAGGCTCCAGCGCCAGTTAAGCCGGAAAATAAAATTCAGCGCCAACTGGCAGAAGCAGAAACGAAAAATTCAGCGTCTGCACGCGCATATCGGTAATATTCGCCGCGACTACCTTCATAAAACCACAACGAAAATCAGCAAAAACCACGCGATGATAGTCATTGAGGATTTGAAAGTCAGCCATATGTCGAAATCGGCAAAAGGCACAGCCGAACAGCCCAGGCGTCATGTTCGAGCGAAGTCGGGCTTAAACCGTTCGATACTGGCGCAAGGCTGGTACGAAATGCGCCGTCAGCTTGAGTACAAGCAACGCTGGCGCGGCGGTCGGGTGTTAGCCGTCCCGCCGGCCTATACCAGCCAGCGGTGTGCCTACTCTGTGGAGGGAGGGTGCGATCAGGCCGCCCGTTGAAGCAGGAACCGGACCCTGAGCAATCAGTAGTCACCCACTAACGGGAATCCCCCTTCTGAGTCAGGAAGTGCGAAGGTGGGGGAGGATGTCAAGAAATTCGTGATTGATATGTGTTGCGTTATTACGAAAATGTTAGACTGATTCTAATTTCGTTATTATTCCTTGTTGTAACGCCATGATTTAACCTTGAGGAGTGCAGTGGCTAATGGCAAAAGAGAAAAAAAGAGGCTTTTTCTCCTGGTTCGGGCGTGGCCGTCAGGAAGAGCAGCAAAAAGAAGAACAATTGGCAGCGGAGCAGGCAGAACAACAGCGTGTTGCAGAGGAAGCCGCAAGATTGGCGGCGGAGCAGGCAGAACAACAGCGTGTTGCTGAGGAAGCTGTAAGATTGGCGGTGGAGCAGGCAGAACAGCAACGTGTTGCAGAGGAAGCCGCAAGATTGGCGGCGGAGCAGGCAGAACAACAGCGTGTTGCAGAGGAAGCTGTAAGATTGGCGGTGGAGCAGGCAGAACAGCAACGTGTTGCAGAGGAAGCTGCAAGATTAGCGG
>NZ_JAPFCD010000117.1:0-2707 GCF_026153155.1 Photorhabdus aballayi
CGGCTTTAGCTGCTGCTGTGGCGGCGGTGCAGAACCCGACTCCCGGCATCATCTGGGAAACAGGGGCAGACGGCGAGCTTAAAGTCTCGCTGGACAGCCTGCACTGGTGTATCCGGGGATTAGCGTCCGTTAAATCGGGCGCGGTTGCCATGAAGCTCAATGCGCAGGTCATTGATACCCAAAGCGGCGTGATGTTCCTGGATGGCGTTGACCTGATGAGCGCACGCAGCCGTCAGGGTTACGCACGAACAGCAGCGGCCGAGCTGGGGCTGGCCGAGGGGGATATTCGCCGGGCTCTGGGGCAGGTGTTACTGGCGGTTGAACAGTGGCAGCAGCGGGCGGAAAGGGGGACTGAGCAGAAAACGCCGGAGATGAACGAAGCCGAGCGGACCGCAGCACTGGCGTTGCTGCAAGACCCGAACCTGACGGCGCGTATCACCGCGGATTTAGCCGCCTGCGGCGTGGTCGGCGAATCAACCAACCTGCTGGCCGGGTATCTGGCCGCCGTCAGCCGCAAACTCGCCAAACCGTTAGCGGTGCTGATACAGAGCAGCAGCGCAGCAGGCAAATCATCCTTAATGGACGCGGTCCTCAATCTGATACCCCAGGAAGAACGGGTGCAGTACAGCGCCATGACGGGGCAGAGCCTGTTTTATCTGGGTGAAACCAACCTGCAACACAAGATACTGGCAATCGCCGAAGAGGAAGGGGTACGGCAGGCCGCCTATGCGCTCAAGCTGCTGCAAAGTGACGGCGAGCTGACCATTGCCAGTACCGGCAAGGATGAAGCAACGGGCAACCTTGTCACCAAAAGCTACACGGTCAAAGGCCCGGTGATGCTGATGCTGACCACCACCGCCATTGATGTAGACGAAGAACTACTGAACCGTTGTCTGGTGCTGACCATCAACGAATCGCGGGAACAAACCGAAGCCATCCATGCGTTGCAGCGCCACCAACAGACCCTCGAAGGGTTGCTGGCTGAAAACGAACGCGACTATCTCACTGCGTTGCACCAGAACGCCCAGCGGTTGTTGCGTCCGCTGAATGTGGTCAATCCTTACGCCTCACAACTGACGTTCATGTCCGACAAGACCCGCACGCGCCGTGACCACATGAAATACCTGACGCTCATCCAGAGTATCGCCCTGCTTCATCAACATCAGCGGGCAGTCAAAACCACTGAGCACCGTGGCAAGACCATTGAATACATTGAAGTCACCAAAGGCGATATCCAGCTCGCCAACCGCCTCGCGCATGACATCTTAGGCCGGACGCTCGACGAGATGCCGCCGCAGACGCGCAGGCTGTTGCTGCTGATACAAGGCTGGGTCAGGGAAAGCGGTCAGCCGCGCCATGACATGTTGTTTACCCGCAAAATGCTGCGGGATGCGGTGCAGTGGGGCGATACCCAGCTGAAAATCCATATCTCCCGGCTGGTTGAAATGGAATACCTGCTGCTGCACCGGCGCGGACTGACATTCATCTACGAGCTACTGTTTGACGGCGAAGACAGCGACACCACGCACCTGAGCGGGCTGATAGCGCCCTGAATGGGACGGTATGACATCGCCCAGTCGGAGTAAAGCATTAAATGGTCGCCTTCCAGTCGGTATCAGGTCGGCAAGAGGTCGGGTTAACCGTATCAGCTCAAAGGCAGGCACAACACGGCTTCACAACAAAACGGTCGGTTCAGCGAAAAATCATCGTTCCGGCAGGACAGGATAAAAAAACCGTAGCATACCGACAGAACACCCATCAAAAACAAACGATGGCAACAAAGACAAACGATAGCAACACAACCTCCTCTTCACCGACATGACACACAGGGAAAACTTATGCAGACACAACACGACGTTACCCTCGCCACACTGCGCCAGCTTCTTGCGACGTATCTGGAAATCCGGACGGTCAGCGGGTACAGTCTCAGCACGGTGGCCAACTATCAGGACGCCCTGACCCCTTTCGTGGACTGGTGCGAGCAGCGAGCAGTCTGTCATGCACCGCAGGTGAGCTTAACGGTTCTCGAAAGCTGGCAGCGTTATCTTCGCAATTATTGCAAGGCAGATGGAGAGCACTACAGCAACAACAGCCAGTTACAACGGCTGACCATGATACGAGTCTGGTTCCGCTGGTTATTGCAGCGCCACCATATCTTATATAACCCGGCGGAGCAGCTTGTTATACCCAAAGCCGAACGGCGGCTACCTGCTCAGGTGTTGAGTGAAACAGAGACAGACCAGGTGCTGGCGAGTCTCGACGCACAGACCCCGCTCAAACTGCGCAACCGGGCGATACTGGAAGTGTTCTGGAGTACAGGCATCCGACGTATGGAGCTGATTAACCTGCGGCTGGGCGACATTGATATGCATCGCGGAGTACTGGTCGTGCGGCAGGGCAAAAATCGGCAAGACCGGGTCGTACCAATAGGCACGCGTGCACTGCACTGGCTGACACGGTATCTGGACCGTGTACGCCCGCATCTGGCGTGGAAACATGACAGCGGGCACGTGTTTATCACCCGTAAGGGCAAACCGCTGGCCCGTACCACGCTGACACTGATGGTAGGCAAAACCATCCGTGAGGAAGCAAAGCTCAACAAACCCGGTGCCTGTCATCTGTTCCGGCATTCAATGGCAACGCAGATGCTGGAAAACGGCGCAGATACGCGCCACATTCAAGCGCTGCTGGGACACAGGAAACTGGA
>NZ_JAPFCD010000118.1:0-2689 GCF_026153155.1 Photorhabdus aballayi
ACTCACCTGGACTATGCCCTGGATCACACCGACTGGCGGGCCGCGCGGGAGGCGGGCGATCAGGCCGCCATCAGCAGCTTTGCGCCTTATAAACTGCCGCTCATGCAGGCCGAGAAAGAACTGAGTCAGCTCTCTATTTATCAGCGCGTCTATCAGAACCTGCGCATTAAAGCGCAGGATTCACTGCCGCCGCCCCTTAACCTGCGCGACCAGATCGGCCCGAGCTTTGACAGCCTCTTTATTGCCAATAATGACAGGCAACTGATTATCCCGCAGTTCCTGACGATAAACGGCCTGAACAACTACTTCGTCAAACAGGACGACCAGCTGATCGACCTCACGGTCATGGACAGCTGGGTCCTGAACCTGTCGCACAACGTGCAGTACAGCGACACCGACCGCAAAGAAATCCAGCGACAAATCACCGAGCAGTACCTGGGGGACTACACGGCCACCTGGCGCGGGGCCATGAACAATCTGGATATTCGTGATTTTACCGATATCCCGCAGGCCATCAGCGCCATTGAACAGGTCATCAGCGGCGAACAACCCATCAGCCGCGCCCTGCAAATCCTCAGCGACAACACCCGTCTGCCGGTGATTAACGAGACGCTGCCGGCCAAAGAACAGCGGCAGTTACGTGATGCCCCCGATTACCGCCTGCGGGTGCGTATTAACCGGGAATTCGCGCCGGAAACCGCGGTGCTGGTGGAATACGGCGACAAAAACAGCACCTTACAGGAGGTTTATCAGAAACTGGTGGAACTGCACCGTTACCTGCTGGCCATTCAGAACGCGCCGGTACCGGGTAAAGCCGCCCTGAACGCCGTTCAGAAGCGTCTTGAACAGAATAACAGCGACCCGATCTTCGACGTGCGGCAACTGGCGAAAAACCTGCCGGCGCCGCTCAACCGCTGGGTCGGCGAACTGGCCGAACAGGCCTGGCGGGTGGTGATGATGGAAGCCGTCAGTTCGCTGGAAATCGAATGGAGCGACACCGTCGTCAGACAGTACCAGACCTACCTGGCCGGACGTTATCCGTTCAACCCGGAAGCGACCCAGGATGTGCCGCTCAGTGAGTTCGAGCGGTTCTTCCGCCCCGGCGGCACGCTGGATGCCTTCTATCAGCAGAACCTCAAACCGTTTGTTGAAAACAACCTGACCCACAGCGCCGACGGCAAACAACTTATCCGCCCGGATGTGCTGGCGCAACTGAAACTGGCCGACCGTATCCGCGACACCTTCTTCACGCCGCAAAACGGTCTGGGGACCCAGTTCGCCATTGAGCCCCTCAGCCTGACCGGCAATAAACGCCGCAGCCTGCTCAATCTCGACGGCCAGCTGCTCGATTATGCCCACGGCCGCAGCAGCATTGTGCACCTGATATGGCCCAACTCGATGCGGGCCGGGGTGGAAAGCCAGCTCACGCTGATACCGGACGCCAGCGGCAAATCGCCGCGCGCCATCAGCTTCACCGGCCCGTGGGCCCAGCTGCGTCTGATTAACAGCGGCAAACTGACCAACGTGCGTCAGGATTCGTTTGACGTGCGGTTCACGGTGGACGGGGGCGACATGACCTACCGTATCTACGTAGACGAATCTGACAACCCGTTTGCCGGCGGCCTGTTCAGTCAGTTCAGACTGCCTGACACGCTGTATTAATGGCAAATTTTATTCATTGCAAAATAGCAACCCACCCTGTCCTCCGCGCCGGCGGAGACAGGCTAAAGGATGAACGGCCATGCGTGAACACCCTGAAAACCTGATTATCCGTGCCGGCAGTAACCCGATGAATCTGCCGGCGTTCACGGCAATACGCGAAGAAATCAACAAAATCAACCACCCGTCTCAGCCGGCAGTGAACTGGCCGCTGATTGAATCGCTGGCCCTGACGCTGTTTCGCACCCACGGCGTCGATTTGCAGAGCGCGATTTACTACACTCTGGCCCGGATGCAGCTCAGCGGTCTGGCGGGCTTTACGGAAGGCTGCGAACTGCTGGCCGGGGTGATGGTCAGCCAGTGGGATGAACTGTGGCCGCCGCAGCCGGCGGTCCGTACCGAGATGCTGGACTGGTTTAACACCCGCAGCGGCAACGCCTTACGCCAGCATGATTACACCCCCCGCGACCTGCGGATGATTTACCGGGCCGAACGGGCCTTACAGCTCATCGTCGACCGGCTCCAGCAGTCCGACCTGAAACGTCTGCCGAAGGTCGAAAACCTGCTGTGGTTCTTCCAGAACACCGCCAAAAAACTGGAACAGACCCGACTCCTGCCCAAACCGGCCGCCAGACCGGCGCAGATGCCGCCGCTGGTTTATCTCGCCGGCACTGAACCGGCGCCGCCTGAACCGGAAACGGACGACAGCATGAGTGATGACCGCCGTCAGCCCAAAGTGCAGGTCCATTTCCCTGCCCCCCCGCCGCGACCGATGAGCGCCTTACAGGGGTTCGGACTGGGCGTATTACTGGGGGTATTCGTCCTGACCGGGACCTGGCTGGGCCTTTACCGGCCCTTACAACAGCAGATGACGGCCCTGACCGGCACCCCGGACGGGGCCAGACTGGCCTGGCTGTCTCATCCCGACCTGCAAACCTATGCACAGCAGTTAACCCGGTTAGCGGACACCTCCCCGCTGGTCGTCCTGCAACAGGCTGAGCAGCTGACCGGCACGGCACAAAAAACCTGG
>NZ_JAPFCD010000119.1:0-2420 GCF_026153155.1 Photorhabdus aballayi
TTGTAAATGGGAATGTGGATGCAACGGGATATGTTTCTGGTAAAGGAGTATATGAAGCACCGGGTATTCGGGTATATAGTGCTGTAAACAAACCGTCACCGGGGGAAATTGGGGCTTTACCCGCTAGCGGTACGGCTGTTGCAGCCAATAAATTAGCAACTGCTAGAACAATTGCGGGTGTGCCATTTGACGGTACCGTGAATATTTCAATCCATCCCGGAAATGTAGGTGCATATTCAAAAGTAGAAGTTGACAGTCGTGTTAATGCTAAAGGTAATAAGAATATAGCAAACATATCTGCTAATGGTTGGTGGAAATGTGGTGATACTGGAGTGGTTTATCAGTGGGGAATAACTCGAGTTCTAGAACCACTAGAGATTATCACAGTTCAGCTACCAGTTAGGTTCTCTAATGTATGTGTGAATGTAATATTGACAGTGAATCGACTCGGAGCCAGTGGTGGTATAGCTAATGGTTACGCTGCTGTTCTAAGTCCATCTTCGTTCAAATTGACTAATGACTATGCTAATACTGGTATTAGTGTGGGTTATTATTGGTTCGCAGTGGGGTATTAATTATGTATTATTACAGTGCAACAACTAATGCATTTTATCCGGTCGAATGGAAACAAGACTATATCAATGCTGGTTCATTTCCAAACGATGCAGTAGAAGTCGATGAGGCTATTTTCATTGAGTTTGCTGGCAGTATTCCTCCAGAGGGTAAATACCGAATAGCGGGTAAAAATGGTTTACCAGAATGGGCAGATATCCCTTCCCCCACGAAAGAAGAATTACAGCAACAGGCTAAATTTCAAAAACAGCAATTAATATCTGAAGCAACAAATCAAATCACACTATTACAAGACGCGACGGATCTAAATATGGCAAATGATGAGGAAAAAGCACAGTTAGTAGCTTGGAAAAAATACCAAATATCACTGAGCCGTATTGATGTCACATTAGCACCAGACATTAACTGGCCTAAAAAACCATAATGATATGTGTTTTTGCTATCGGGCTGCATAAGCAGCCCTTATTGTTATCATTCTGGCATCTCAGGCCATTTAATATCAGGGACCAATGAAGTATCAACACGGTTCAGCAATACCAGATACTTTTTCCATTCAAGTAACAGTGCCTGTTCTTCTTCCGAAGCCAATTCAGCATCAACAGCGTATTGAAGCAAAGTGATGGTTTTATTAGCTTGTGTACACAGTGTGTCACGCAGTTGCCCTGCCTGCTCAATTTCACTGTCCTTTATTGCCTCTTTATCAGTCACCCACTTTGAACCATCCCATCGATCAAAATGAGTCGCTGGCTGCTTAAATGTCAATGTTTCGGGCAATTCACCTAGCTCAGTAATTTCTTGTGGTAATTGAGTTTGTGTGTTGTAAGCTGTTTTTCCACGGTAATCTGGTACAATTTCCCAATGATTTCCGTCTACTGTGCGCCTAACAGCCATAGAGTCGGATTTAGGCAGTGTCGGAACATCTGTATAGGAATTGGCCGGTATTCCTATCCCTTTCATCAGATATACTGGTGTCGCGCCGATAAATTCCCTTGAATGAGGTGCTGCATGGTAGATTGTCAGCCAACCCGCTTTTTCTGCCAATCCATCTTTACCTAATATTGCTGCTTCCGGTTCTAAAGAATATTTTTGTGTATTCATTATGCTGCTCTCACTATGTAGTTAAATGCGATGTTGCGGGGGCGAGTTTCATTGCCACCGGTCGTCGATGTCGTGCTGTCGATATATAGGAAACTATTATTATCAGTATCTGTACCATCTGAGCCAACATTGCCGTTATACCCAGCCGGTGTCGCTTCCTTATTGTTAGCCCTGTGGAGACTGTTCATATTTTCGATATAATACCGGTCACGATAACCATGTTTATGACTTGCCAATAAATCGGCTTGCCACGAGCCGCACACACGACCGGGATCAACACCGCGCCCATCATCCCAACCACGAATAAATTCACCGCGCAAATCAGGAAGCACACCTGATGGATAAGCAGCGGCTAACCTCGGATAGGTAGATTTATTAAATGATTGGCCGTTACACGTAAGATAACCTGATGGAGGATTTGGTTGCGGCCACGGGATGGGGGAACCAACAGGTATGTTGTCATAACGACTGTCAAAGTTGTTGTAATTAGCGGGTAACACCTCCCCGCTTGGGGAGACTGTTAATACTCGCTGACTGTTAATGTCTACAGCATATCCGAGTGTGTTTGTGCCCCCGCCCCGCACAATACCTGTTATTGCATAATTGTCATACCAGGCGTAACTCGTAAACGCAACAAGCGAACCCATCGGCTTAGTCCCCTGCGAAGAAGCTAACATAGCCGCATTACGTTCAGTAGGCAGTGTTTCAACCTGTTTAAACCTAAAATACTGCGGATAATTTCCACCATT
>NZ_JAPFCD010000012.1:0-118239 GCF_026153155.1 Photorhabdus aballayi
ATACATCGCTTTTTTACGGAAATATTACCGGAACTTGCCGGGAGGCTGTCGTGCCGTATTAATGACAATTTCCAGATTCTGAATCCTGCATCTTCAAGTTAAGCGAGTATAGATAGTTTTAAATGGTGGTGGATTTGTTCCTATGTTTCATTGAGAATTTCAATAGGAATTAATTCAGTAGTGATTAATTCAATCCGTTACTTATAATTTTGAATCGCCCATAACATATAAGCAGAGCTTTCAGAGTTTTGCTGCATCGATATATTTATAGAGTGTTGATTTCGATATCACCATTAATTCATAAATCTGTTCTATGGTAATCGTCAGTATATCCATCAAAAAAGAGCATTTTCATTATCAAATAACGTGGATTCATTATCATTTAATCTTGGCTTGAGGTTCGGATAGAATTATTTAATGTTGCGTTACGTTTATTGCGATTTTCGTTTATTTCGTTTAATATGCTAAGTCAAAATAAATGACTAACAGGTGCAACATGATTACTTCCACTTTCTCTGATGTAAATCTTCCGGCTAAACGCGAAAGTGAAATAGCTGGAAAGGGGCTGCGTGAACTTTCAGCGTTCCTTTCGACAAAACTTGAAACTCAGCAAATTTCAATTATTAGTGATGATCATAAATCTCATCAAATTGAAGTGCCTACATCTGCACTTACTATGCTAGTGCAAATTTTAAGTGAATTAGCTTCAGGTAATGCAGTGCAAATTGTCCCTGTTCATGCTGAGCTAACAACTCAGGAAGCGGCAAACATATTGAATGTATCGCGGCCTCATATGGTTAAACTTCTAGAAGATGGTTGTCTTCCTTTCCATAAAACAGGTAGACATCGGCGTATTCGTTTTGCTGATCTGATGGAATATAAAAAGCAGCGTAACGCCGAGAGTATGGAGGCTATGAAGGCATTAGCTAATCAAGCTCAGGAATTAGGGAATTACGAATGACTCATTCCCCGTAGCCTGTGCTTGATGCATGTGTGTTGTATCCAGCTAGGCTGCGTGACTTATTAATGCATTCTTTCTTTAGATCGTGATGGCGCCATTGATACAGGTTACAGCACTGCCGCCGACAAAAATCTTACCATCAGAATGACTGAGCCACACACTTCCCTGACGGCCAAGTTTTTTGCCCTGTGATGAATGAACGACTTTATCGTCAATCATTGTTACTTTGTGGTGGCGCATAAATGCGGCAACACTGCCGTTTCCACTACCGCAAACAGGGTCTTCATTGACGCCGCATGATGGGGCGAAAGAGCGTACTTCAATATCAGCTTCTGCTCCTTCACGGTAGTTACCATACAGGCAAACTCCGGTGATGTTCATTTGTGTGTCGTGCTCATACAACTTGGCATAATCAGGTTCTGTTGCCAGCACGGCTTCTGCTCCCGCAGTATGAGCGACAATCCAGCGAGCTCCCACGTCAATAAGCGCGGGTGTTAACGCGCGATCTAACTGGCAACCTAGAATGCTTTCGAGGCGATCTGTCTGTTCAGTATTAAGCAGTGTGATGGTGGGTTCTGGCAGTTCGAAGGTGATTGATTTATGTCCTGATTGCATTTCAGTAACGTTCAATGTAATCAATCCCGCCCCACACTCTTGAACAATACGCCCTTCTCTCGCCTGAATTAAACCGGCTTCAAGAAGAGCATGTGCGGTACCGATTGTGGGATGACCGGCAAAAGGAAGTTCACTACTGGGTGTGAAAATCCGTACACGATAATCTGCCAATGGATTTTCTGCCGGCAGAATAAAAGTGGTTTCAGAAAGGTTGGTCCAGTTGGCAATGCCTTGCATCTGTATCGGTGAAAGTGCTTGAGCATCCATAACAACGGCGACGGGATTTCCTTTAAAAGGCCGGTGAGTGAATACATCAACCTGTTTAAATGGTACGAGAGACATGAAATTTCCTTATTTATACCCGTTATCTTTCAAGTTGCCTCTTTGTTGGCTGCACTCGCTCACCCCGGTCACATAGTTCTCTATGCTCCCGGGGATTCTCTCCCTTGCCGTCGCGATGCATCTTGAAATCTATAGGGTATATAGTGGTAAAAAGCGGCTTAGAAGTGTATCAGGGAATATACCGTTTAACACGGTGGTTTATAATAAAAGAATAATTTCGGTAAAATATATGTGATGAAACTCAAAGAAAACAATTAAATTAAATCATTTGTGAAATAACATAATACTAATATTAAAATAATTATGTTTAATTGGTTGCAATGAATTAATGCTTTTATGGGACACAATAAATCATGATCAAACTTATCTATACGAATAATAAAGAACAATGGAAAGAAGGATTGTCGATTAAAAAAACAGATGAGAAAGCTAATTTAATTATCACCAATAAACGAGGTAGAAAACTAGATGGTTTTGGCGGTTGTTTTAATGAACTTGGGATGAAAGCTTTATTAGATCTGGATAAAGAGAATAGAAAAACCGTTTTAGATAAACTATTTTTTCCAGATGGAGAATGTAAATTAACATTAGCTAGAATGCCGATAGGCGCCAGCGATTATGCCGTTTCTTGGTATAGTTTAAACGATATTGAAGATGATTATAATATGGATCATTTTTCAATTCAAAGAGACAAAAATTTATTAATTCCTTATATAAAGGAAGCTTTAAAAAGACAACCAAATTTAAAAATTTCTGCTTCACCGTGGAGCCCTCCGGTATGGCTTAAGACTCATCAAGTCTATAATTTTGGCAGATTAAAGCGTGATGCTCAAAGTCAGGATGCCTATGCTTTATATTTCGTAAAATTTATCGAAGAGTATCAGAAAGAAGGTATTTTAATTAATCAAATACATATTCAGAATGAAGTTTCTGCGGATCAAAAATTCCCTTCTTGTGTATGGAGCGGTGAGCAATTAAGAGATTTTATAAAAAAACATCTCGGACCTGGATTCGAACAAAATAATGTAAAAGCTGAGATTTGGCTAGGTACTATTAATGCCCCTGAATTCTCTAAAGAAATTGGGCAGGATTATGATGATTATGCAAACTGTGTATTACGTGATGCGGGGGCCTATAAATATATAAAAGGTGTTGGTTATCAATGGCAAGGGAAAAATGCTATTCAAAGAACGGTACAAAGTTATCCAGAATTAAAATATTATCAAACTGAAAATGAATGTGGTGATGGTCACAATAGTTGGGAATATGCTCATTATGTATTTACACTTTTCAGGCATTATTTAACCAATGGCGCTAATGGTTATTTTTACTGGAATATGGTGCTGCATTCAGAGGGAGAAAGTAGTTGGGGTTGGAAACAGAATAGCATGATAAGTATTCCAAAAGGAATAAATAAAGTGATATATAATCCAGAGTATTATGTCATGCGCCATTTTTCGGGTTTAATTTTACCTGACGCACAACATGTTGAATTAGAAGGTAATATGTCAGGAAATGCCGTTGCTTTCGAGAATAAAACGGGTTCCCTTGTGGTGAATATAAATAACTCTTATAAAGAAAAGCAAAAAATAAATATTAGTTATAATAATGAGATTTGGTCTGTTTATTTGGAATCTAACTCGATTAATTCTATTATCTTTAACTAAGAAAGTAGATTTTTGATGAAGATAATAATCAGGAGTTACTTATGAAGAATAAATTTCCTACCGGTTTTTTATGGGGCGGCGCGGTTGCCGCTAATCAAGTTGAAGGTGATTGGGATCAGGATGGCAAAGGAATGAGTATTGCTGATGTTATGACAAAAGGAGAGCATGGTGTTGATCGTGTCATCACTAATGGTATTGATGAAAATAAAATCTACCCTAATCATCAAGGTGTGAAATTTTATTCCCATTATAAAGATGACATTGCATTATTTGCAGAAATGGGATTCAAATGCTTTAGGACATCAATTGCTTGGTCAAGAATTTTTCCTCATGGTGATGAATTACAACCTAACGAGGCAGGCTTAAAATTTTACGATGATCTTATTGATGAATTGTTGAAATATAATATTGAACCCATTATTACTTTGTCTCACTTTGAAATGCCTTATCACTTGGCTAAGAAATATGGTGGTTGGTATAACCGAAAAGTAATAGACTTTTTTATGAATTTTAGCCTAACGGTTATGGAAAGATATAAAGATAAAGTCAAATACTGGATTACATTTAATGAAATTAATAATCAAATAAATTGGCAATATCCACTATTTGGTTATTGTAATTCAGGCGTGATTTATCAGGACCACGATAATCCAGAACAGGTCATGTATCAAACCATTCATCATCAATTTGTTGCGAGTGCAAAAGTTGTCAAATTAGGCCATGAAATAAATTCTAATTTTAAAATTGGCTGCATGATCCATATGTCGCCATTATATCCAGAGAGCTGTAAGCCAGAAGATGTTTTATATGCACAACAAGCCATGCGTCAGAAATATCTGTTTAGTGACGTTCAACTTCGTGGATATTATCCATCTTATCTTATTAAAGAATGGGAAAGAAAAAATATAGAACTTCATATTGAAGATGGCGATTTAAATTGGTTACGGGAAGGTTGCGCTGATTATTTAGCGATAAGCTATTATATGAGTAATATTGTCTCTTCATCCACGGAAATGTTAGAAGAAAATAGTCAATCCCTCTCCTTCTTTGAGCAAGGAAAACTCAATCCCTATTTAAAATCTTCTGAGTGGGAATGGCAAATTGATCCTATAGGCATTCGATACAGTTTATCTGAGTTATATGAACGTTATCAGAAACCTATTTTTATTGTTGAAAATGGATTGGGTTCCGTTGATAAATTATCTCAAGATGGTGTTATCAATGATGATTATCGTATTGAATATTTAGCATCACACTTATCTGAAATTAAAAAATCTATTTTTTTCGATGGTGTTGATATCCTTGGTTATACTGTATGGGGATGTATCGATTGTGTCTCTTTTTCAACTGGCGAATATCGTAAACGATATGGATTCATTTATGTCAATGTTGATGACAATGGAAATGGGGACTTTGCGCGTTATAAGAAAAAGAGCTTTTATTGGTATAAGGAAGTTATAGCAACGAATGGCGAAGATATCTAATTAAATTAAAAGCTATCCTGTTGTTTTGGGATGGCTTATTAATTTGAAATATTTAATTCTCTTTGGTGATTTTATATTTATCTCGATACTCTTTAGGAGTCATATTATAGTTTCGTTTGAACATGGAGTAAAAATAATGTAAAGAAGAATAGCCGCAAACGGTAACAATTTCACTGATTGAAATAGAGGTATGTATTAAAAGGTTTTTTACTTTATCTAACTTTTCATTATGAATGATAGTATGCATTGTTTGTCCAAATTCATTTTTAAAACGGTTTTCAAGATTAGAGCGTGACATACCAACAGCATCAATAACTTGTTCAACCCTTATCCCTTTACAAGCGTGATGACGAATATAATGCATTGCTTGAATAACCGCGGGATCGCTTAATGCCCGAAAATCTGTCGATTGCCTTGCAATAACCTTTAAAGGTGGAATTAATTGGCGGTGGTATTTCTTAGGAGCGTGGCCTTTAAGGAGTTTATGAAGCAACTTTGCGGCTTGATAGCCCATTTGTTGCGTGCCTTGCACGACGGAAGAGAGTGCGGTACGTGAAAGAAAACGGGCTATTTCTTCATTATCTATACCGATAACACAGAGTTTATCTGGAATAGGAATATTGAGATGTTCACATGCGGCTAAAATATGTCGAGCTCTGGCATCCGTTACCGCAATAATGCCGGTATTTGGGGATAAAGTTTGGAGCCAATCTTTTAATTTATTTTGTGCGTAAAACCAGTTTTCTGGCGTTGTCTCCATTCCTTGATACACCACACCTTGGTATTTTTCTTTTTCGACTAATTGCTGGAAAGCATATTCACGTTCTATTGCCCATCGTTTACCACTCGTCTGGGGTAAACCATAAAATGCGAAACGTTTAATACCTTTATCTTTTAAATGATTAAATGCACTTTCTATTAAAGCGAAGTTATTTGTTGCAATATAATGAGCCGCAGGATAATGACTTTCCAGGTGATAAGAGCCGCCGACACCAATAATAGGAATATCTAACTGGCTAAAAAAACGTTGAATTTCTATATCATCAAAATCAGCAATAATTCCATCACTCTGCAAGGTTTTCAGGCTATTTAATTTCGCGGTGAAATCTTCTTCAATGAAGATATCCCAATTACATTTAAATGCCTGTAAATATTCACCTATTCCTTCTATCACCTGACGATCATAGGCTTTATTAGCGTTAAATAATAGTGTTATATGGTATCGTCTATTCATCATTTATTTCCTTATTGATTTATACCCTTCATCTTTCAAGCTGCTGCTTTGTTGGCTGCTTTCACTCACCCCAGTCACATAGTTATCTATGCTCCTGGGGATTCATTCACTTGCCGCCGCGCTGCAACTCGAAATCTATTAGGTATATACAATCTTAATAATAATTATTTTTCTATTTTCAGGGTTAAATTAATGATAAATTATGAGATAAATCACACAATTAACAATAATCTTAATGGAGAAATAAAATAACGCAATTGAAAATAGCGACATTGATGAACAAAATTTTATATACACATATACCTATTAGATAGAGGCAGATATGCAGCAATATTTTGAGGGAATAAATAGAATTAGTTACGAAGGTCGGCAAAGTAATAATCCATTGGCTTTCCGTCATTACAACCCAGAAGAGATTATTTTAGGCAAAAAGATGAAAGATCATCTGCGTTTTGCCGTCTGCTATTGGCACAGTTTCTGTTGGAATGGTACGGATATGTTTGGTTCTGGGGCATTTGAGCGTTTTTGGCAAACAGGAGGTGATGCCTTAGAATTGGCTAAGCTTAAAGCTGATGTTGCTTTTGAGTTTTTCTACAAGCTCAATATTCCTTTTTATTGTTTCCATGATATTGATGTTGCCCCTGAAGGTTGTTGCTTAAAAGAATATATTTATAATTTGGACGTCATGTCCGATATTCTCGCAGATAAACAAGCAGAGACTAACGTTAAATTGTTATGGGGAACGGCAAACTGTTTTACACATCCTCGTTATGCTGCCGGTGCATCAACCAATCCAGATCTCAATATTTTTGCTTATGCTTCAGCACAGGTATGTCAGGTGATGCAAATGACTAAAAAACTGGGTGGTGAAAATTATGTACTGTGGGGCGGACGTGAAGGCTATGAAAGTTTGCTCAATACAGATTTACGTCAGGAAAGAGAACAAATTGGCCGTTTTATGCAAATGGTTGTGGATTATAAATACAAAATTGGTTTTCAGGGAACATTATTAGTTGAACCTAAACCTCAGGAGCCGACTAAACACCAATATGATTATGATGTAGCTACCGTTTATGGTTTCTTAAAGCAGTTTGGTTTAGAAAATGAAATTAAGGTGAATATTGAAGCTAACCATGCCACATTAGCTGGACACTCATTCCAACATGAAGTTGCCACGGCGATTGCATTGGGGATATTTGGTTCTATTGATGCGAATCGCGGGGATGCTCAATTGGGTTGGGATACCGATCAATTTCCAAATAGTGTCGAGGAGAATTCACTGGTAATGTATGAAATCTTAAAAGCCGGTGGTTTTACAACGGGTGGTTTAAATTTCGACGCGAAAGTTCGCCGTCAAAGCATTGATATTGATGATCTGTTTTATGGACATATCGGCGCCATTGATACTATGGCTTTATCATTAAAGAGTGCGGTGAAAATGTTAGTAGACGGTAAATTAGATGAATATGTCGCTCAACGTTATTCTGGTTGGAATAGTGAATTAGGTAGAAATATTCTTGAAGGAAAAATGACACTTGATGAAGTAGCACACTATGCAGAAACATTGGTTCAGGAACCTAAGCATCGAAGTGGACAACAGGAATTACTCGAAAATCTTATTAATCGCTATATTTATGGTTAAATTAATTATTGGCTAACAGGTCTCGTATTGGGAACAGATAAATTAGCGAAAATAGTACTTAATTATGAGAAAGCACTATACCGCCAATTTACAGTACACAATATCAAGGGGTTAGCATTCCCGAAAGTCGTTCTTGAAACAATATTCTCAAAATACTACACTATCAATGGATTTCAATAATGAGGAACGGTCATGATAACGACACCATTTGTACCTGTTGGCACGATAAAAAGCTTTGGTGTGTTTGGGCCAAAATATGAAGTAGGAAAATTGCTCCGTCCGTTAGAGGATGGTGATTGGATGATAGAAGTCGTCCTGGTAGAAACGGGTGAAAAAACCGAATACCGTCTGACCCACGTTAACAATGACCCCAAGGCTGCCTGAATGTACGCTATTGCCTTTGATTTAGTTGTCGCTGACACCGAACAACACCACCCTAAAGGAGTATCGCAGGCCTACGCTGAAATCGGCGCAATACTGGCTCAATACGGTTTTAGACGCGTTCAGGGCAGTCTGTATGTTAGCGAAGACGAAAATATGGCCCAGCTTTTTGTAGCGATCCAATCCCTCAAGGCCCAATCGTGGTTTCCTCCCTCAGTGCGTGATATTCGTGCTTTCAGAATTGAACAATGGTCTGATTTCACTCCTGTGGTTAAAGGTCAGTGAATTATGTTAATTGGCAATGCTCGTGTTTCGACGCAAGAATTTTTTCCGTTTTCAGAGACGACCCCTGTTCTGACTTGTCATAAAATTAATATTTTATCTCTATATAAATAACAATCTTTTTTATTGTTGATATATAAATACGTATTTCTCAACAATTAAATAGGTATTATAAGATGGCTGAAATAAAATTAAAGAATGGTAAAGTTATTGCTCTTGATGAAGCTGAGAAGGTAAATTCTCGTGAAGCAAAGGGCGGATATTTGTATATGCTTGATAATATAGTTTATAAGCCAATGAATCTAGGCACTTCTGTTGAACATTGTTTTAGAAATGCTGATATTAATTATGGATTGCCAAACGTATACTTAGATGTTTTTAATGCTATATTTTCATTTCAAACTGCCAATGGTATGACTCGTAGTGAGGAAGCCACTTTTATTAAGATGAAACGAATTGATATGAGTAATAGTAATAATCGTTTCTTTCAGATTTCTCATGGTGGGGAGGCGAATCTTAGGAACTTTATTAATAGAGAGAGTGATAAAGAAAGGTTAAAAAGAATTTTACGAGCTTTATGTGCAGCCCGGGAATCGAAATTAAAAGATCCTCAAGGTTTTTATTTATCAAGAGGCTCTGATCCGATATTGTTCTGTGATATTCATTGTGGTTCAACACCTCCTCCAGAAATTGAAGGGTTGATTGAACATACTAAAGGTAGGATGAAAGATCTTTTTGATAATTGACTTGTATTAGTCACAACCAAATCTGACAAAACACCTTGAAAGGTTGAGAGTTACCGGTTTGATATGGATGTTAAATCCTTATACAAAACGCAAGAGGTAACTCTCATGTTTTCCCCACAAGATTCGATCTTAGACATCTCCATATCCCAGAATTCCCACATCAATTTACATATGTATGTATATACAGCCTGCTAACATTATATTACTATGATACAAGCGCAATCCGGTAACAAATGTTACATATTGATTTGCTTTTACTCTCTTATTGAATCTAACTTAGATGAGAATTACATGATGACAGTATCCCCTAAACCTAACCTTCAACTTGTTTACGTATCTGATATTGAACGTTCGACAGCCTTTTACAAGACACTTTTGAATTCTGAACCAGTATTTTCGAGTCCTCGTTATGTGGCATTTGCCGCCGGCGGTGAAGCACTATTCGCTATTTGGTCAGGCGGAACAACGCCAGATGCCTCTACTCCTCGGTTCTCTGAGATCGGTATTATGTTGCCATCTGGAGAAGATGTAGATCGCTTATTTGAAGAATGGCAGAAGAAACCCGATATCAAGATTGTGAAGGAGCCCCACACTGAAATCTTTGGTCGTACTTTCCTCGTTGAAGATCCCGATGGTCATATTATTCGGGTATGTCCTTTGGATTAGATACATTGAGTCCTCCCTATGTCAGCCATGATTTACATAGGAAATAAGCAGCAATGGAAGAACCTGCTTATTAAGAAAGGTTTCAATTTTCATGTTGGTTGTTCCATCCCGTTAGCTGCGGATTTCCGCTAGGCATTCTGCCCGGTAGTTATATAGAAGATTAGTGAAACCCGTCGTAAACCCTCGATAGAACGGGAGCAGCCTCCCCTACTATTAATCCAATCTATATCAATTCAATTTATAATGTCCTACATATAGGACATTATCACCATTAACGTGTATAATGTTCTTTTAATGGGATATTAAAATGCAACATTAAAGTTACAATATAATGTTCTAATAATTATCCATTATAGCTAATAATAGTTTTAATGTGTCATTTTGGGAGCGTTATGATTTCATATGAAAGAACAGCTTCAGCAATTGCGGAAGAATTGGGAGAACGTTTGAAACAAGCTCGACTAAATCATGATCTGACTCAAGCTGAAGTTGCTGAACTTTCAGGAGTCACAAGAAAAACTGTACTGAATGCTGAAAAAGGTAAAGTCCAATTAGAGATTTTTGTTGCCATTATGGCAGCGTTAAACTTAACCGAACAATTAGATCTTTTTCTTCCCAAACAAAACATATCTCCTATCCAACTAGCTAAACTTCAGGGAAAAAAACGACAACGAGCATCCGGTCTTAGAAAAAACAATATTGAAGAGGATACGCCAGGATGGTAATGGAAGTTATCAACGCAATTTACAATCAACATAAAGTTGGTGCAGTGAGTTTTGACTCTAGTAAAAACTTGGGCTTATTTCAGTACGACCCCAGTTTTATCTCTAAAGGGATCGAACTGTCTCCATTGAAAATGCCTTTAACAAATAAAATCTACAGTTTTCCAGAACTAGGCTATGACACGTTTAAAGGGCTGCCTGGATTGATTGCAGATTCATTACCAGATGACTTTGGCAACGCTGTACTTAATGCATGGGTTGCAGCTCAAGGTAAATCTCCTAACGACATTACACCTTTGCAGCGACTTCAATATACAGGGAAACGGGGGATGGGTGCTCTTGAATACGTACCAGCAACTAAAATGAGAAACCTTAATTCCTCAAAACAAGTAGAAATAGATTCATTGGTTTCTATTGCCCAAGAAATTCTAAACTCCCGTGGTGATTTTACTGTTGAGTTGATTAATAACGGTCGGGAAGATCTCGAGGCCATGATGTCACTACTTTCTGTTGGTATGAGTGCTGGCGGAGCTAGACCCAAAGCTGTATTAGCCTTTAATGAGGACTTCACTCAGGTTCGCTCCGGTCAAGTTAAAGTTCCTAACGGTTTTACTCACTATCTTATGAAATTTGATGGTGTCAGTGAGCACAACAAAAACCAAGAAACCTTTGGTGATCCACTGGGTTATGGGGCGATGGAGTATGTGTACCATTTAATGGCAATAGACTGCGGTATAGATATGATGCCCTGCCATTTACTACCTGAAGGCGACAGGCGTCACTTTATCACACAGCGTTTTGATCGCAATGGGAATGAGAAAGTGCATGTCCAAACCTTAAATGGACTTGCGCATGTTGACTATAAAAAACCAGGTTCCTTCTCTTACGCAGAACTTTTCTTTGTTGCTAGGCAGCTAAAACTATCGGCTAAAGCTGCTGACCAGTTACTAAGAAGAATGTGCTTTAATATCATTGCTAGAAATCATGATGATCATTCTAAAAATTTCGCTTTCATATTAAAAAACAAAAAATGGGATTTGGCACCGGCCTACGATTTAGCCTATAGTTACAAGCCTGACAGTAGATGGGTAAACAGTCACTGGATGAGTTTAAACGGTAAAAGGGACAACTTTACTCGGCAAGATTTTTATTCATTAGAAAAATTAAGCCCGTTGTTCACCAAAAAAATGGTCAATGGAATTATTGAGGAAATCATAGAAAAAGTCTCTGCCTGGAGTAAGATAGCCGCTGATTTTGGTGTACCAAAATCATTGATTGATCTAGTTGATACAAATTTGAGATTGAATATCTAATTATTGAGATGTGAGATCTCTGATTTCGACTGATAAATCGTTCTTAGACTCTCATTTTATCGACAAAAGTTTCATAGGGCGTGTTTTACCTTTCAAGCCACCATGTGGTGTGATAGTTGTAAAACGCCTCCCATTCCGCTAATTTGGCCTCTAAATCTACGTCCCCTTATAGTTTAGTAATTGGTAAAATTCTTGCTGATCGATAAGATGGGAGCGTTCAACTTTCCCAATTGGGCCAAATGCTAGATTATTTTTGTACTTTACTGCTAGGTTGCTTATCCCGTTTGGGATACCAACGCCCAAATTGCTTCTTTTAGCTTGCCATTCTGACGAGTAATTTTCTTACTTGCCATAGTAACCTGCCTCGTAAGAATTGATGATTCCGTTAATTAATGCTTTTTTCTTCTTATTTGAAATCTGATTATTGTTGATTTCTTTTTTGTGTACTTTTTGTGAAATGAATATTTCGGACATGCCTATTTCTTGAATTAAATTATCACTCTTAAAATAATTAATTTTTTGTTCAAATTCATGTGAGCTGATGTTATTCATTCTATCCTTAACTCCTTCTCGATAAAATTGTTCAAAGAATGGCGTCATAAGCTTAATAGAATTATTTACATGTGTTTCAAAATTAGGGTCAAAATCATCATTAGAGCGATAAACATAATGTCTGGCTTCCCGTTCATAAGGTGGGAGATTTATTGAACAAGAAGATAAAAATAAGAAAATAGGGAAAAAATATAAAGCACGCATAAAAAATCCTCAATGATTTTGTCCTAATAATAATGCACTGGTCAGGATAAAGTTGCTAACTGTGGCTGTATTCATAGAGAATACCTTCCTTAGATGTATACCCTTCATCTTTCAAGCTGCTGCTTTGTTGGCGGCTTTCACTCACCCCAGTCACATCGTTATCTATGCTCCTGGGGATTCGTTCACTTGCCGCCGCGCTGCAACTCGAAATCTATTAGGTATATACCCGTTAGATAATGTGAGAGCAATGTACGTCAAAATGGTGTTTTTTCCAATTTTTACGATGACAAAAATTGCATTTATATTTTCAAGCTAAGGTTTTTCTGTGTCGTTTCATTTGATTTCTAACTATGCAATTTCCCCCATTTCTGCTTAATTTGCTGTTGGAAATATTCCGCACGAGTTAATAAGACGGCTATTGTTTTCACATCACAATGTTCACTTTTTTCAATTCGCAGGCAGACACGTATTCCTTGCTGATATTGCATCAGCGCAAAAGCGCCTTTCATACGGTGAGCGTGATGCACAACTTTTTCATGGCATTGTTGGTTTTCCTGCTGTTGCAATTCTGCAATGTCTTCGGACATCCCTTGCTGTATTGCACTGAGTAATTGGCGTTCTACAGCTACATTTTGTTGAGCCAATGCTTGAATTTCATCGAATTTTAACGTTGCTTTGTCATTGACTTGCCGGTAATAACGGGTAATTTCTGCCAGCAATTTGCTTTGCACCAATGGCTTGGTTAATACCCCATTCATTCCGGCTTCCAAACAACGAGTCTGTTCGGTAGAAAATGCGTTCGCGGTACATCCGAGAATAATAAATGGCGGTAGTTGCCGTAATTGCTCATGTTTTCTCAGTAACTGAGCCAGTTCGTAACCGTTCATTACCGGCATCTGGCAATCTGTCAGTACGATATCGAAATAGCCCTCTTCCACCAGATTCATGGCCTGTTCGCCGCTTTCAGCTAGCTCAATCCAATGGCCCGATGGCGCTAACTGTAATGACAATACCTGTAAATTGGCAGGTAGATCATCAACCACTAAAATATTCAAAGATTCATGAAGTTCCGTCTCAATGTTTTCGGCTTTTTCACTTATCGCCTGCTTTTCAATAACAGTACGTGTAAGTGGTAGCACCACGGTAACCTGTGCGCCGCCACTAGGTGCGCCAGTGATTTTCAGACTGCCGCCCATTAATTCAACTAACTGTACAGAAATAGGTAATCCCAACCCCGTACCGGTTTTACCGCCATTATTTTGCGTTACCTGTACATAGGGCAGCAAAACCGCTTCATACATGGTTTCCGGGATGCCGCAGCCGGTATCGGCAACCACCAGCGTAATTTCATCTTGCTGACTCTCTGGAAGAGGCTGATAGCTGGCGATGATCTGTACACTACCCTGTTCGGTAAATTTAATGGCATTACCCAACAAGTTATTAATGACTTGGGTTACGCGGGTCGCGTCCAGTAGATGATAATATTCAGACGGCAAATCAAACTGATAGGTGAAAAGTAATTCTTTTTCCTTTGCTCGATGGCTAAAAGTCGCCACACAACTTTCCAGAATCGCTTGCAATGATTCCGGCTTGAGATTCAGCACCATTCGTCCAGATTCTATCTTGGAAAAATCCAGCACATCACCGATGATTCCTTGCAAGGATATGGCAGCCTGCCAGGCGATATGTAGTGGCGTGGATAGCTGAGTTTGCTGTTTTACCTCCAGATCAAGAATACCGATAATGGCTTGCAGCGGGGTGCGGATCTCATGACTCATGTGGGCCAGAAAATCTGATTTTTCCAAACTGGCGAGTTCTGCCTTATCACGTTCCTGGCGTAGTTCTTGCGCCAGCAATTTACGTTCAGTCACATCAAACCAGCCGCCAATGATTCCCTGAACAACGCCTTCGGTATTGCGATAACTTTCGAGCCACAAATAAACATCTTTGTCCTGCTCCTGAATAACAATGTTGCGATCGGAGAAATGCACCGGTGCCCCTTCCAAACAGCGTAGAAAAATTAGACTGATTTCTTGCTCATCGGTCGGTTTTAAAAAGCATAGGGAAAAAAGACTACGGCCAATCACCTCAGATCCGACAGTACCCATTTCATGCCGGAAATAGAGGTTAGCCGCCGTGATGCACATAGTCGGATCGCAGACAAACATTGGCGTAGGCATGTTATTAAACAGCGTTTCCCAGTACGCCAGTAAATCCTGTAAGTTGCTTTCTGCGGTTTTACGCCGTCTGATTTGATGTGCGAGATAACTGCCCCAAAAAATTGAACTTAACGCAATCACAAGTAACGCTCCTCCCCACAGTTTCACCCAAGGAGAGATTTTATTGTCGTTATAAGGCGTGACATTCGCCATAGATAACCACTTCAACCGTAATACTCGCAGTTCATTTGGCGGCAGTGCATCAATGCTTTTATTTAAGATATCAACCAGTTGAGGATAGGCCGGTATGATGGCGTATTGTTCCGGTTGTAACGAGCCTTTAAAGAATTGAATAGAAATATTGGCGCCGTAGCGGCTTGCTTGTAGGTAATCAGCACTGATCAGGCTATCAAAAGTTGCATCTGCCGCTCCAGCCAGCACCATATCAATACCTTGCGTCACGCTGTCAACTTCGATGATAAAAATATCTGGATACTGTTTTAATAGTGATAAAAGTGCGTTGCCGCGCTGAATCGCCACCCGATGGTGTTTAAGTTGTTCAAACTCATAAGGCGCATTGCGCTCATTGCGCGTGATCATCACCCATTCCACGGTACCATAGGGATGACTGAAAGAGAGCCAACGGCTACGTTCGGGCGTGTTGAGCATGGAGGACATTTGCGCTTCGCCATTTTCTAACAGCTTTTTAATGCCTACTGCGCCATCTGTCGGCATAAAATTGAAGGTGATGCCGCTTTTTTCTCCCAGTAAACGTAAAATATCCACATCCAATCCGGTGATTTGACCGTTTTTATCCAGAAAGGAATAAGGTGGCGCATTGCGATTCAGTGCCACATTGACGACAGGATTTCTTTTAATCCAGGCTTTTTCTTGAGCTGAAAAGATGGCTGCGTCGTTATTGTTGCCCAACGCTAGCCCAGATATCCAACGTTCATAAACTTTATTTCTGATGGCATGAGGAATGGATGTCAGAATCAGATTTACTGCTTCGACCATGCCATCACCGCGGTGGCCAAGAAAATCATATCGTTCCCCGAGTGAAATATCCCGGCGGTAAGTCAATCCGGTAAACGGGCGAAAAGCCAGTAAATAGGCAATCTGGCTTTGTCCATCCAGATAGGCATCCATTTCGCCATCCACGACGGCTTGTATTCCCTCCTGCTGATTTTTCGCCACTGAAATAGTGCGGTAATGTTTACGTAATCGCTTAATGACATCTGGATCACTGCCTGGCGCCGCCATAATATTCATTTTGGCAAATGGCATATTCACTTGTTCTTTGCGCATAATCAGGGCAAGTGGTTGTACCAGAATTGGGTAAGTGTCATTTGCTCCATTTCCTGATTGTGATGAGGCGGAATTCGATAACAGTTGGATATCTCCACGTTGCAATGCTTTATAACCGGATTCCCAGTTGCCAAACAGCCGTACCTCCACTGGCCTTTTCAGCACGGTTTCAATCAAGCGCAGATAATCCGCATAAATCCCTTCCAATTTGCCGTCCCAACGATGGATCACCAATGGCGCGCCGATACAACAGAGAATGCCGACTTTTAATGTTGGAAAGCGTGGGGGAAGAATCGCTTGTTCTTTAATGGGCAATGGCAAAAATTCCTGCGATTCTTGCGTAACGTTTGAATAAAATTCCACCGGCAATCCATTTGTCGGCAGTTCTTGCGCATTGCGGTATTCAAATAGGTTGAGACTCCAGCCAGATAGCGGTAACAGTAAGAGGGCAAACCATCGCCATTCTTTGCGCCAGCACTTCATGGCTTATAGCCCCAGTCCAATTTGATGCAAATAATTATAAAGTGCGGCTTCATTATCTAACCCGAGCTTTTTCATTGCGCTGATTTTTTGTGCGCTGATTGTCTGCTTAGTACGGTATAAACGCGCGGCAATATCATTCACACTCAACCCTTGTCCCAACAGTTTAATCACTTCCAATTCTTTGCTGGTTAGCGTTCTTACAACTTCCTCGTCCGGGGATTCGAGAAATTGTTCACTTAAGTAGGGTTCATAACGTCCGGTTGTGCTGTACAACCCTTTTACCAGCTCATGGGATAAGCTATTTTTGTTCAAAATCGCTTTCACTCTGTAGTCAATCAATGAAGCTATTATTTTTCGGTCGCTGATCATCGTAATCACCACAATCGGCAAGTTTGGATATTGTTCCCGTATTCGGCTAATCATCCTCAGACCGTCGCTTTGGTTATTACCCGGCATAATGAAATCTGTAATCAGCATATCCGTTTCTTTTTCTTCCAGTAGAGAGAAAAGCGTGGCGACATCATGAGCTTCCCCCACAATCTGGTAATTTTCCGGCAATGTTGACAGTATCGTGCGTAGTCCTAATAAAAATACCGGATGATCGTCAGCAATAATGACTCGTCTGGGCATAAGTTATTTCTCCAGATTATTTTCTACTTTACTTTTTTTATGTGCTATTTCACGTATCGTTCCTTCAACAAAACCGGCATTTTCTCCCGCATGGACGATTAAGGCGATAATGACCAGATTAAATTCGCCTTTGCCATCGGCAATCCGAACTTTTAGTGTCTGCGGTATTTGCGAGACTGAATTTTTAAGCTGTTCGATTTTATGTCGATCTTCCTGATGTACCCAAGCCATCAATTGCGACCAGGAGGCAGGCGCTTTTCCGCACCGCATCCAGGCAGAACCATTATGATGCCAGTACAGATGCCCGTTGGCGCTTAACCGAAAGCAATTCACCTGTTCTTGATCCAGCATGGCTCTCATTAACAGAAAACGCGCTTTTCGCTGATGCAATTCATTAATTGTTTTAGACAAACAACTACAGCATAACAGCGCAGGCAAAGTGAACGCTGTACTGTACCAAGCCGCTATCTGCACATTTTGTTGGGGGTTGGTTAACGGGGATGAGAATGGACCAAGGCCAAAAATGGTAGCACTCACGATCCCCACTGTACACAGGGATAAAAAGCTGCTTAATACTAATAGATTACCGCTGAGTGCCAGCACCATCGGCAAACTAAAGGAAAACAGCAGTGCGATCCCTTGCCAGTGTATTTTCCCGGCTTCCGGTGGCGGACTGATGAACAATGCTATCATGGCAAGTAGAGCCACCAGCCATAAACCGTAGACTTTCCAGTTCTCAACCCTACTTTTCTCATAGGTGATACAGGAGATAACAAACAGCGTAAATGGCAGATAACTCAACACTGAGCCTACGACAATCGGTAATGAAACCGATATGTCGGTAGGATAACCAAAGAGATGAAGTATCCACTTTGCGATAAATCGCTCAATGATGCCACTTAACGAACAGAGTACGGTCAGGCTAATGATGTCCCTTGGCCTCTTTGGGGCACGCATGACACCGTAAAAAAACTGCCAGATCAGCGCGGTTACCACCAGCATCATCACATTGATGCAGGAAAAGATCAGCGATACGTTTACTGGTCTTCCATACCACTGACTGGCAGTCAGCGAAATCAAGGCGCCCGTTATTAACCAGACAGGCCAGTACCGTGGCGCCCTGGCGCAAAATATGCCTTGTAACAAGCCTGCCGGAAACCACACTAGTGACGACAGGCTCCACACATCCCGTACCTGTAGGCTTAACAGTGCCAGCGTGAAATTGACCAATGTAAAAATAAACCAGAAGATCACTATCTTTTTCATTTTCATCGGGATCTATTCCGTAACACTGATGTTACATTTATGTAAGATAATAATAGCAGAGATAAGCGTTTACTACCCTTAGTTGATAATATTAGAAAGTGACAGTTTCTTTTGGTCTGATCGTAATTGCATTTGACCGTCTATAACATTCATCCAGACATCCTGATTGACGGGCGCATTCCCTAGCAGCAATTGATCTGATAACAGCGGCAGGACAAATTGTGTCAACAGGTTATCAATTTCACGGGCGCCACTTTCCGCGATCTGGCACCTTTCAGCGATAAAATCCACCAGCGTGTCGTTGTAGTGCAACTCACATTGGGTTGATTGACGATAGCGTGCGACAACTTTATTCAGTTTATGACGCACAATGGCATGCAGAACTTCGCCATGTACCGGCAGATAAGGAATAACCTGCAAACGGCCTAAAAATGCCGGCGTAAAAATACGTTGCAGTTCTGGCCGGATAATCTCTTGAATATCTTCAAGAGTTGCCGGGCGATTTTCCCCCTGCTCTTTTACTCCGTGCATTGCTGCTCGCATTACCAAATCTGATGCCGCATTCGTGGTCAGGATGATTAGCGTATTGCGAAAGTTAATCTGTTGCCCTTCGGCATCTTCCATCATGCCTTTATCGAACACCTGAAAGAACAGTTCCAGTACATCGGGGTGCGCTTTCTCCACTTCATCAAGTAACACTACGCTGTAAGGTTGACGCCGAGCTGCTTCGGTCAATACACCACCTTGTCCATAGCCGACGTAGCCTGGAGGAGAACCTTTCAGGCCGGAAACCGAATGGGCTTCCTGATATTCCGACATGTTAATTGTGATCAGATGATGCTCACCGCCATACAACTCATGAGCCAATGCTAAGGCGGTCTCGGTTTTTCCTACACCGGAAGGTCCTGCGAGCATAAATACTCCGGTAGGTTTGACCGGATCGGCCAGTTGTGCTTTAGCAATCCGAATTTGACGCGCTATCTGGTTGAGCGCATGATCTTGCCCCATGACCCGTTGGCCGAGGCGGGTCTCTAACTGACGCAACACATCACGTTCATTTTCTACCATCCGGCCAAGGGGGATTCCTGTCCAACCGGCAACGATGTCTGCGACACAGGCGGCATCAACACAATCAAACACATAAGCATGCTGATGATGGCGCTGATGCAGTTCTGCACGTAACACAGGTAGCCGCTCGTCATGTTCTTCACAGGCAAGGATGTCATTCACCAACTGACGTTGAGCATGATATTCCGGCAAAATTTCTGCCAGTGATGCTTGCAATTCGGCCTGACGCTGCGCCAATTTCTGTAACTGGGCTTCATGACCGCCTTCACGTAATAAGGCTTCTTGTTCGGTAGCAATGTTTGTCAACATGGCACGCAGATCTTCAATCGGCGCTGGTTCATCCGTTTGTGAAACTGCAACGCGGGCACAGGCGCTATCTAGCAGGCTAACCGATTTATCCGGCAACTGACGTCCAGTGATATAGTGGTTGGCTAATGTAACCGCTTCCGTGACCGCCTCTGCAAGTACTTTGACGCCGTGATGTTTTTCCATTGCTGGTGTCATAGCACGCAACATAGCGATTGCCAGTTCTAGCGAAGGTTCTTCGACTTTGATCACTTGGAAACGGCGGGCTAACGCTGCATCTTTTTCAAAGTACTTCTTATATTCAGACCAGGTGGTTGCCGCAATTGTCCGTAATTCACCCCGAGCTAGCGCAGGTTTCAACAGATTGGCCGCATCATTTTGCCCGGCTTGGCCGCCTGCGCCAATCAGTGTATGCGCTTCATCAATAAATAGAATCACTGGTGTAGGATAACCCTTCACTTCATCCAATAATTTTTGCAAGCGGCTTTCAAACTCGCCTTTTACGCTGGCGCCTGCTTGTAACAGCCCCATATCCAGCGTAAATAATTCAGCCTGCGCCAAAACTTTCGGCACACGGCCCTCAACGATCCGCTGAGCAAGTCCCTCGATCAGCGCAGTTTTGCCGACACCCGCTTCACCAGTTAATAATGGATTGTTTTGGCGACGGCGTAATAGCACATCAATTAATTGACGAATTTCTCGTTCACGTCCTAAAACTGGGTCCAGTTTGTTATCACGTGCCGCCTGTGTCAGGTGATGTGTGTATTGTGCCAGTGCGGATTGAGCATTCTCCCCAACAGGCGTTTTAGTTTGTTGTGGTTCCGTATGTGTCTGTGTACGCAACCACTGTTCTATCCCATTTTTGTTACCCTGTAACGATTGCTGTAACTCCGAGGTAAGTGAATGATGCAATGACGGATTCACAATCAGCGCCACAATCAATGCCTGAGCGGTAATCTGTGATGCTCCCCAGTGAGTACTGGCGTACATCCAGGTCTGTTCCATCCATTCAGTCAGGCTGGTAGCCAATACCGGCGGGCGATGGTTACCACTGCGTAATAATGCTAAGGATCGTTGGCAAGCATTCAGCAACGTCATGGCATCAATACCACCGTGGTGACACACTTGTTGCATCGTCGGAAGCTGTTTTTCAAACAAAGCTAACAGCAAATGTTCAATTTCCACTTCATGGTGGGTGCGCTGTACTGCCAGATTAACCGCCGCATCAAGGCACTGACGCGCTTCTACCGTTAATTTACTGACGATCTGTTTAAGATAATTACTCACTTTTAGGTTTCCTTAATTCGTTCCAATCGGTGGTGATTTGTGATGGCAAAGTAGAGAGTGTTCCTTTTGCCACTGTTGGTTCACTTAGATTTAATAACTGGCTATCCAGTCGGCTGCGTTGTTCCAATAGCGCCGTTTGTTGTTGCTGATGTTGCTGCCACTGCTGATAGAGTGTTGCAACAGCTTTGCTTCCGCTGACTTGATAACGCACAGTGATGTTATTGATACCCAGTGCGCTTAATTCATCGCGCCGTTGTGGGAACGCTTGCGCTGCCAATGTCAGTTCGCCACGGGAAAACGCGTGCATAAATTGCAGCAAACCATCGGGGCCTACGTAGCTTTTGCTTAAGGTAAAGCGAGGAAAATAGACATCAATTTGTACCTTGTTGCATGCGCCTGGACTCCAATGCAGAGTCATGCTGTCATTGAAATTCATACTCTTAAGCTGCTGTACGCCGTCATCACAACTCAACGTCACTGAACTCCCCACTGGCAACACCTTTGCTCCACGGTTAGCGGTTGCTGGCTGACTGACAATCGTTACTTCCGCCGATGGCTTCTGTTCTTGTTCCGGTTCCTGTTGTGCCGTTGCCAGTTGCTGCTCGCTTTCCAGTAAGGAGAGTTTTTCTTGCAGGCGACGACGAATATCCGATGTTGCTGAAAGCAGGTCATTCGGCTGGATAAGGTTGTTGATATAGAAAATGAAATCATCGTTAAACGGAAAGAGCACATCTTCCATTGCCTGAGGCTTAATACCTTCCGGACGAATATCCAGCGCATACTCTGCGGTATCCCGTACAAATACATTACTGTATTCATACAAACGCGCGTTCAATTCCCGGCCATCAAACAGTTCTTGTCTGCTCAATTTTTCCATCGGCCAAATCACTTTGCTTTCCCACTGGGTTTGCAAGCGGCTGGCGGCACTTAAGAAGGCGTAACGTAGTACCAGATGTGCATCGCCCTGATAGAGTCGCCATAAAGTTTCATTTACTCCTGCGTCTTGCTTGCTTTCGGTCTCATGGCGCCACAAGGTGAAACGGTTAAACAATGCGCGTAAACCGTTATCATTCAACTCCCCTTTCTCATTACCTAGCGCATTTTTAACCAACACCTCGGTTTCCATATCACTAAGCAATTCGCGTTGGCTATTTAACTGCACTGCTTGCCGGTAGGCGCGATAGCGCGTCAGCACGGTGTCATCCAGTCGTACTGAGATCTGCGGTGAAATGCCAAGCCATGACATGATGCGCTGGCGTAAAGAGAGGTTCCCTAACGAGACTCGTTGCATCACACTACTTTTTTGCACATAACCATGCAGTTGCCATAAACGCTGCTGTGTCTGTAACCAAGGCTGCTGATCCGCCTTTTCTACCGTGGATAAATCATGTTCTAACTGGGTCAGAAAGGCGATATAGGGACTGCCATATTGACCTGCTGCTAATGCCAGCGCTTGCCAGTTTTTCTTGCCTCGTACTAATGTTTCTCCTTGAGGCATAGCATGAGCAAATGCTAACCACTCTGATTGGCGCTGATTTTGATACTGTTGATAGAATGAGCGCTGTAAAGGAGCAAAAAATTCCGAGTTGTTAAGAGCTTGTGCTAGTTCCCTCAAGGTTGCCTGAATATCTTGCTCGCCGGTTTGGGTATAAACACCACGGATACGTGCGTTAATTGTGGCCGTATCATCGTTGGCGAGCGGCCAGAAATCAGCCAGTGTCAGCGAACGTGTTCCTGCCGGTTGTTCGTCGGCTAACAGCCATTGCCAGTTATGGCTATCTTCCAAGAGTGTCTGCAATACATTTCGCCACTGATCGAATTCTTGCTGTGCGTTGCCTTGGCGATATTGCGCCAGACGGAGTGCGACGCGTTGTTCTGCTGATAAAGGATCGTTTTCACCACTTAACAGTGAGGCTGAATAAGCCGGCATATGCTGTAACGTTTCCAGCGTTGCGCCATGCGCCATTGCCTGTTCAGTGTTAATAAAGCGTGACCAGTGTAAAGTTAACAATCGTTTTTGCGGTGCCCCAGCACTACGGAAACGTGCTGGCAAATGTGTCGCTACCGATTCCGGGTTGAATGTGTCAACAGGTGCTTGTTGTTGGTACTCTTGGGCCGTCCGTTGTTCCATCGTATGGCTGACTGGATAAAAAAGCAGAGGTGACAGGGTTTCCTGCAACCAATACTCAACTTGTCGATAACGTAAGTAACTCCGCTCAAGGGGATCTACTTCATGGATATTTTCAAGTTGCGTAACACCACGCCAGGTCGTCATCAATGCGTTGCCTGCGCCGCACACCAGCATCAAAATCAATAGGCTAACCAATACGCGCTTGGTCAATGTCCGCCAGCCGGTCAGCAATACGCTATTGCCACGTTTAACTTGATCAGGCAGAGATTCCCCCAACAAACGGCGGCTGAAAACGCCAGCGGTTTGATGTTCAGCGGTAAAAAACATGCCACGTAGCAGGCCATGCTCCAAATAATGGTCTTGGTCAAACAGTGCATTCAAGTAGCAAGCCAGTGTTGGTTGCAGTTGAGCTACGGTTTCTGGTAATGCTAAGACTTCCGCATTGGGTTGCTGACGTTGCTGATTGAGCAGCTTAAGACGCATCATTTTCAACGTGTTAACAATGGTGCTCATACTCTTGTCCAGCACGTCGGTGACATTACCCACTGTATGATGCTCGATAAAATCGCCAAGCAATTCAGTACGTTGTTCTACTGACAGTTGGGCGCACCAATGGTCAAATCCCGGCAATGTTTCGCTGTGGGTGAGGATCAACCAGATGGGTAAGCGGCGTTCCAGACGTATCTGTAGTGGTTCCAACTGTGCACGTACCTGACGTGCGGCAATATAAAGCGCTCTATTGTCGCTGTTGAGCAACTGTTCCACTGACAGGCAAACGAGTACGCCAGCAGGTTTACGCACCTGCGCGATCCAGCGTATTAGACGCAACCAAGCTTGCCGGTACAGGGATTGACCTTCGGTATAGCGGCCGGAAACCACCATGTACATTGCCCGGCGGAAGAACCACCAGCGGCAAGTGAAGGTATTTTCTGTCAGTGATGGCAGATTTTTCCCCGTCATAGGCACCACATTGCAATGTGTTAACAGCTTCTGTTTACCATTGCCCCGTTCCCCTACCACCAGAAACCACGGTGGAACGGGATCGTTACGGTGTAACAGTGAACGGAATCGACGCCAACTTTGTAAATATCCTCCCTGCCGCCAGTGCTGATAGAGTAAATATTCCAGACGGTTATTTCCTTTCCGCCAGAATTTATTTATCCAGCTCAGTTTATGCATTATTTGTGGCATGAATGTAATTGCCGCACGCAGCAATAATAACAGCAGGAGTAGGCAAAGAAATAATAACAAGCCACCTATTGTCGGCCATGAGAATGTTACCGCAATAGTTAAACTGAGTAATAAAAGGATAACCATCACGCTAAGCCAGCCAATGGCATAAAGTAATTTTTTCATGTTTAATTTCCGAATTTATCGGCCAATACTTAATAAATAGACGGTAATGAAAATATAAATTAATATAATAGATGACATGAATAATATTAATTTTCTGCGCCATTTATTATTGTAACGCTTATTTTTCAATTTATTATCGTATCTATTCATTAATCGGTGATTTTCTAAAGAGAGATAACCACGCAACGTATCAGGAAGATTATCTAATTCTTGCTGGATAATATTGTGTAATTCCAAATTATCGCGTTTGCCATAACGACCATAAAATCCGGCAAGCAGACAAAAAACATAGACTAATCGAACCTGATAATTATCCGGTACTAACGCGGCAAGGCGATCAAAAAATGTATTCCCACCCAGTTCAGCATCGTAAAGCTCTGCTTGTAACGACGATTGACGCCAAACACTCAATTCTTTCTGACCTGCGCACAGAATAGCTTCGTCTGCCCAAACTACCACGGCGAAATTTGCTTCTTCGATATCTTGCGCCCCATAACCCTGCAAACGCGCCCTATTCTGTGCTTGTGTCAATTCAGCTAATACGGCTTGCCGCAGTGTTTCCGCTTGATTCACCTGCTGCTGGATCATGCGCAATACGCAAGTGAATACTGGAATATAACAATCCAACAACTGCATCATGATGCTCTCACTATAACGATTTCTGTTTGTAAATCGTCTGGCGCATCTGCCCAATGCACCGCTACACGTTTACTATCTTCTACCTGACGCCACAACGTACCGCGGTTTTCTACCCGGAAATAGCGAGTATTTGTCCGGTTGGGCAAACCATGCGGCGCAATTTCCTGGTAGTACAAACGCACACCGGGCAAAGCACGGTTAATAATGCTGTCGATCTGTTCCGCCGCTGCCAGTTTAATCAGGCGATCATCAGGAATTTCCCGCTCACGATGGGTAAAGCTGTCAGAACGCAGCACCAAATAGAGCCGTTGTTGTTCATTGACGCCCGTTCCATTGAAAGCTGCATGATAATAACCGTGGCTTTCTTGTTGCAGAGGGATCACGGTGTTCGGTTCCAGCACTAGCGCATTAAGTAAATCAGCAATGGTCCGTTCACAACTATCAAGGGTTAGCGCCAAATCCAGATGCTGGTATTTCTCCAGTACTTCTTCTTGCCCGTTCCACTGGCCTAAGAAAGAACAACGGTCGGTAAAACAGGAAAGCTCGCTGATCAGTTGGCGTAATAACCCAAAAATCTGTAACGGGTGAATATCTCTCGCCTCTTGAAAATGGTGCAACTGTACGACATAACGCGCCAGAGTCCGTAGTGTCAGCAATAATGTGCTTTTTTCCTGAGTATAAATTTCCCCTTCCAGCGTTTGCGGGCGTTTCAACTCTTCCAATTGATGGACACGCCCGGTTAACTCCTGACACAGTTGATCAATGCGCTGGCCCAGTTGTGGCACAGCATAGAGCGTTAAACATGGCGGTAGATAGCGGTTATCCAGTGCAATACCGTCACTGGTGCAGTGCAGTTGGCCAACCGGTAATAATGTATAACCCGTTGCTTGAGCAATTTCATCATGCAAGAAAAAGCGTAAGTTATAGGTCAGTTGTTGCACTTCCGCTTCCGGCCCCTCGCCAAAAGCATCTCGCATACGTTGTTCTTGCGGCCATGTTACCCAACGGCTGGTGATGTTACCGACACTGTTGGCATCCGTGATACCGGTGACGTTACTCTGATTGTGGCTGAGCATACGCAAACCGACATAAATACGCTGCGGTTTGTCGCGTATCGGCCAGCAATCCCGCAATGATCGGGCACTGAGTACGCCATTGACATCACAATCCACGTAACAACCATCGGGAAAAATGAACGCGGCGTGATGGACGCTCAGCACTTCGTCACTGAGGGCGGCCAGATTGAATGCAAGTTTCACCACGCCAAAAGCATAAGGCTGTGTCAGTAACTGATAACGCCCTTGCCAATATTCATGCTGCAATTCATGGGCCTGAAAGTGTTGCGGCTGTAAATATAAGCCTGAATACCAATACATCGGTTTATGTTCAAACATAGGTTACTTCCTCAACAAACTCTCGTCACTGCCGGATTCTGCCGTTTGTCCGGGGAAAACTATTTGTCTTGGGAAAACCACCTCATCTCCCGTGTTACCTGCTGAGAAATCACTGCGGGTAATGGCGTAACGTCCTAGCGTCAGATTAATGCGCATAGGAATAAATTCAGCGTTCCAGGAGCTATTCCACCAACCGTGTTGTTCAAGGCGCAGCGGCAGTGATAATACTCGCGTATGAGTACTATCTGGCGCCGGGTAGTAACCGGCAATTAATGCGATATAACGCGCCTGTTCCGCTCTATCGATGTGTAAAGATACGGATTGCCCCGGCATCATCACGTAATTATCCAACTGTAATATTTGCTCTGTTGTCCCAGTGCCGGCAAATAAATTGCGTAATAACACGGAATTAGCCAGTAATTTATCTAATTGTTCACGTTTCTCCGCTTGAACAATTAATATTGTGCAACTGTTCGACATATTATTAAAAACATTCAGTTGTGGAACCGCAGTTATTTTTAAACGAATGGCATTGCTGGCATAAACCGGTTTGGCTTGTTCAATTGCCTGCAAGCGTTTTTCATCGCTGGAAATAGAATGACTACAACCATTTATTAAAAGAATTACCGTCAATATTAAAAAACGGCGTTTAATGATATTATAAAAATTCATGTTATTCATTTTGCTCTCTATTTATCTTCTGGTCCTTTTATCACGCGCATAATTTCCTGTAGCGCGGAGGTGTTTTCTGACATCATTTCTTCCAGCCATTCGGCCATGCCCATATTTGCCCAACGTGCTGCACGTTCAATTAAATAGGGTACCGGACTGGTAGGTTCATTTTGACGAAAGTAATTGGCGATATTGATCATTTGTCCTATGGCGATAGTGCGCATTTCATGGTGCGCCCGATCTTCTGTTAAATAAGTTGTATTCATGCCGTTTGGCGCATCTCCCCCTGCCGCTATTGCTGCATTGCTATATTCCTGAATTAATTCCGGCGCCGCCATTTCACGAAATCGTTCGATTAAGGCCACCAGATCTTGCAATCGCTGGGTACTGGCGCTCATGCTGTTACCGGCATCTGGCAACAGGCTCGCCATGATGTGTTGCAGTTCTGCCAATGCTTTACTGACCTGTCCAGTTTGTACCAGCAGTTGGTTAAATCGTTCGGCTGGCGTAGTGCGAATACTGCCGTCACATTCAGCGATACCGAAATAACCGTCACTGATCAAGGCACTGCGTAATTCACTATTAACGGCAACGCGTTGTTCAAAATATTGCACTCGTTGCCAAATGTTTAGGCTCAATTTGCCATCATCGGTTAGTGTCAGATTGTCCAATTGTTTCGCCAATTGTTTATCTAACCAGCTCAACCGACCAAGACGGGCATCCGCGCTGTTTGTCTCTGTATCATCCAGCGGCGGATAAAGTACCGGCCAAAAAGTTTCCACTAGATGGGCAAGTAATGTGATACCGCCGCTAATCCCGGCCAAACCATACAGTTCCCCTTGTGCTTGGGTTAACCAACAGGCTATTTGCAAGTCTTTACTCTGTTTTTCCAGCACTTCCTGGCACAAGGTTGAAACCCGCAGCCAATCAGCCTGACGGGTTTCATACCCCCATGTGTCGTCTTGGAGAAAATTATCGTCGGTTTCGCGTGCTGCGTTTATCTGTTCAAAAATAGGTTCGTATTCGATATCGCACCCGGCTGGTTTGTCAACCGTAATGGGTTGTAAAAAACGCGGGATATCTGTCTGGGCTAAGTTCACGGTGACTTCCATTTCAAGCAATAATCACCAATGGGTAACCGGTAGTAATTGTGCCGCCATGTGCGCACAAATCGCCGAGTCTGGCCGCAGGCCGTCCGCCAATCAATACCGTTGGGCTGCCCATGACTATCGTATCCGGCGGACCGACGCACACCAGCATTGAACCCATTGTTGCCGCGGGTAATCCACCAATTAGCACTGTCGGCACACCTGGCGGCATAATCGGTCCGCCTACATGTGGCACCGGCGGTACCGCAGGCGATACCATTGGACAAATATGCATATCACCCACACGGGCTGCTGGCATTGGCATCATTGCTCTCCTGATAATGTGGCTTCATGGTACAGATAATTTTTGCGCCCCTGATCTTGTGACGGCGGCAATTGCCTTAGTTGACCGTGTGCCAGTTGAAAAAATTGCTCAGCGTATTGCATTTGTTGTTCCGGTTGTTCGCCGTAAAGGTGCAATATCAGGCATAACGTATCGGCTAATGTCGCCAGTGACTGCCACGGTTGTGGATAGACTGCTTCCAGATCCGCAGTGGTCATGCTGCCTTCACTCCAAAAAACGGAAAGCGCCAGACATGAAATTGGGTTATCGAACCCAACTGTTTGTGCCTGTTCGAACAGTTCATGACGCAAAGGATCACCGCCATCAACCCGCCAGCGCCGCACTTGTTGCAACAGTAATCGCTGTTCTTGCATCAAATCGCGTTCGTAAACGCAGGAGATAAATGTCAGTGCCAGCTCCAGAGCCTGAGTGTAAGGCAACATAAAAATGGTGTAGTACACCGCGTCTTGCCACAACATTTCCTTATTAAGCGCCGATAGATTCTGCTCATGTGCTGCGTGTTGTTGTAGTGCCAATTTCGCCTGTGGCGAAAGCTGGCAGTGTCGTAATTTAACCATGATTGCAAACTCTTATTATTCGTTGTTCCTGTTATTAACCAATCTTGGTCAAAATTCCTTTCACCATAGCAATGCCGGTCGCATCCACCTGCACAATGCCGCCTTTTAATTGTGCCATTGCACTGCCTTCTACTTTGACTGTGGTGCCGGTTAATTCCGCCATGCCGCTACTCTTCAACGCCAGTTTTCCTGTGCCTTCTACGGTGACGGACGGCGCTTTGATGGTGATCCCTGCTTGGGTAATCGATAATTTGCTGGCGCCGACTTTCAGTTCAATGCCCTGATTTGCTGTAATTGTGCATTGCTGACCCACATTGATGTTGGCGTTACCTCTGGATACCTCTAGCTCATAGCTGCCTGCGCTGACGGTAGTGGTGAAATTGCCGCGATCAAGAATTTGTTTTTTGTCGCCTTTTTTCAATTCGGTTACGGCGTTGCCTTCGGTCAAAATTAACGTGTCATTGCCCTTTTTAATTTGGGTGTCGCGTTTTTCCTGGATTTCCCATAACACGTTGTGATCGATCTGCGCCGAAAAATCATTTTTCACTTTCAGGCGCATATCTTTTTGTGAGTGAAGCAAAATAAATTCTTCGCCTTTTTTATCTTCGAAGCAAAACTGATGTCCTTGCTCCACTGTGCCTTTTGCACTACTGCGTGTCGCAATCCCACTTTGGGTTTTTTGTCTCGGTAGCGCGAATGGCGGCATTTTTACCCCGTTATAAACCGTTCCGGTCACCAGCGGGCTATCAGGGTCGCCATCAATAAAGCTCACCAATACTTCATTGCCCACACGTGGCACAAATTGCGCGCCAAACTTTGCGCCATTCCAGAACTGACTGACCCGTATCCAGCAGGAGCTGTCATCATTTTTTTTATGTTCTTTATCCCAATGAAACTGGATTTTGATGCGCCCCTGTTCATCAGTATGGATCTCTTCTGACGTAGGCCCCACCACCAGCGCAGACAATACGCCGGAAATGTAGGGTCGTGTAACAGAAGGACTTGGCCGGAATGCTTTATTCGCCGGGAATAAGGTCACTTGAGACGAAAACAGTAATTCGCCTTCTTCCAGGTTGCTCTCCGCTTTTAATCGCTGGCGGCCCACGGCATAACGGCCATCGGCGCTGGCGTGCCCTTTCAGGGTGAACTGATGTCCTATTTGTAAACCGGGATAACTGTTAACAGCACGTGCGTAATAGGATTGTGATTCCCATTGTTCCATGCACAGCGTTGCCTGTGCTTCCAGTTGATTACGCTCCTCCTGACGTCGGTCATCATAGATAGAAAGCTTGGGATTGGTAGAATAGCCGCTGTTCGCTTTGGCGCTGGCGCTGATTGCCGCTGCGCTTTTAACGTTATAACCATTCATTTCCGCCGTACCTGGAATCATTGTGCGATGAATATGCCAGGCGCGTAGCCCATAGCCCTGCTGATCACCGATCTTCGATTGGTATGGCAATACCGCTAAAGGCGCGTTAACAAACGTTGAAGGGTGATCCGCCAATACCAGTACATGACGCCCTTCTTCATGGCGAAAGAAGTAGAAAATCCCCGCTTGTTCCAGTTGACGCGTTACAAAGTCAAAATCTGATTCCTTGTATTGCATACAATATTCAAGCTTCGGATAGCGGCTTTTTAGCGCCAGTTCAACGTCGTTAAACCCACGTTTGCGGAAGATATCACATACCATATCCGGCACATTGATGCGCTGATAGACGCGCAGATTGTGGGTTAATGTCAGCATTTTCAACCAAGGTTCAATTCGTGCCTGATAACAAAACTGGCCGTCGCTAAAACCTTGTTGCTGTAATTCAGTCAATAAGCCATGCACGATACGGTGATTCGGTGCTTCACCAAGGCGAAATGCCAAAGGCTTACCAATATGAGACTCCAGCTTATCCCAGTCAGCGTTGGAATAGAGCTGAACGGAAAATGAATAAGGCCGCGATAGGTGCTCTTCACCTTCTATTTTGCTCAGTGCCACAATATCTGACAGGCTACCGATAACCTGTAAAAAACGATTCTTTTGCCCTAACAGCATCTTTTTAATTACCTGAATTTTTTGTTTAACTTGCGTAAGGACCCGTACATTCAGCCAAATAGATACGCTGAATATTGTTTTCGCCGGTATCGCCTAAACAACCATCCCACCCTAACTGATGGCTGCCGTTTAATACGTTGCCTTGTCCACTATGTTGTACCAACAATTCCAGTGAAAACGAGAGCAACGGCCCGGCAAACTGCCACACCCACTGTGTCAGTTTGCGATGTTGTTCATTTCCCGGCATAAAAGCGGCTCGCTGCCGAGCGGCAAATGGCCCCAATTGAATATGAAACCCGGATTGAATATCCCAATAAGCGCGACCCAACATCGGGTTATCGCCTAATGAACTGTGGCCCAAGCAGCAACAGTGCGCCTGTTCAGCATATTGCCAGCGCCCTTTAAAGGGTTGGATGTTGACCGACATACTCAATTCCCGTTGTAACAGATGTTGCAAATTCACCATTGAGCGGACCGGTGTTGCCAGTAATCCGGCACAAGCTGGATGAAGGCGCTGTATCTTGCTCTCCATCAATTGGCCGGCAACGGCTGGAATAACTGCCGGTAAAGCCCGATGGTTTTGTAATTCCGCGTTAATATATAACCGGTATTTCTGCCATGCCTGAAAACGCAAACTAAGTAGACGATGAGTAAAAATATCAATAAACGCCTGAGCTGATTCGTCTCCATAGCGGTAACGCCTATCAATCAGCCATTCGGTATAACGCAACGGCAATGCGCCAAGGGTTCCCAGTAGACCAAAATGATGTACCGCCATGCGATACTGTTCGTACCCTTCTTGCGGTGGTAATAGCGACTCGATTTCCCTTTCCGGCGCATCTAATGTCAGTACAGAGCTGAATTGCACTACATCATCAGGGGTGATTGCCGTTTCTTTATGTCGCTGACAACGTTTGAGCAGACGACGTACATTTTGATAAAAACGGCCGCCAACTAAACGCATCTTATTTTCTACAGCCATGTCAGCCTCCCACAGCGACGCGGCCAACGGCGGGTACTATTATTAACCGCTTCTAACCGTGTTACGGTTTGCGTGAAGCTGTTAATCGGCGCATACATTGCGATAAAACGTTCTAACAGGCTGCAAAACAGGTAAAAATCAACAAACTCTTCGGCTTGTGCTTGAAATGTCAATGTCACTTCCAGCCCCCGCGCCAGAGAATAAGGATCGGCGGGATTCAGGCGTGCACTCACTGGCGCAATAGCAATCTGCTGTAATTGTGCAATCAACCTTGATATAGCTGGATCGCCAAGCAAGTTGTAGAGTTCTAGCGCCTCTTTTAAGCATTGAACCCCCTGTGGACCGCTTAGTAGCATTTGGTTCAAATTGAGCTGCGATACCAACCGCCAGTGCAATGCGCTATTGGGTTGTGGACGTACCGGCAATCGAGGACGGATCAATCCCAGAATTTTTACCCCTGGCAATGCGCTTTCTGATTCGAAATCGCCATCAGGATGACCGTTGCTCAATTGCCGCGGTATATCGCGGTTAGTACAGGTCAGACTCAGGATCGCCACATCAGTTTCAGGTTTCAGATGTTCGCCGTTGCTATCAGAAAAACCGATGAACATATTCATCCCCAGATCGTTATGCCTGAGTGAGGGACGTGGCGTTGCTTGCCAAAATAACGGGAACTGTTCATCAGACCGTGTATGTTCAATACCAAATAATGACGGCACCGGCTTGGAACTTAGTTGTTCCTGTTGACGACTGACAATTTCGACCTGATCGATGGTGTAGACTTCCATGCTTTGTGGGCGACGCGCATCCGGTTGAACCAGATATTCATGTTCCGTTTCCAGTGGAATAATCGGTTCCGCCTGATGAGTAAACAGGTTAATGATCGGCACGCAATTCAGCCGGAAGGTTTCATTGCTGACTTTATCGCTCATACGTTCAATACGGCGCAATGCGATGCAATCCTTAAGCCGGAAACGATATTGCAAATCGCCTGATAAACTGGTGATCAAACCGGCATCCGGTAATGGAATGTCCAGGAATAAAAACTTTTCAGGAAAACTGAAATAGTCACGAAATAAGTGATGAACCGGGTTTATTAATGCATCATCGGCGCATAAGTTATCTTGCGGATCAAAGCCCACTACCTGAACACCCCGACTATTCAGGTTGAATGTACGCTCGCCCAACCGACATTCCAGTTGCTTAACTTGCACCGACAACAATTCATATAAACTATGAGTCAGCACCGGTGCGCCATGTAAGTACAACCGGATATATTGCGTCTGAAAGCTGGCGCCCGGCCACAGGGTAAAACTCAGCGTTAAGATAAAGTCTCGATCGTAAGGGTCTGGTATTAGTTCTGCGTGCGTTAAATCCAATGGCAACATTTCCAGCGGATATACCGTGCGGAAACGACAGGTTACATCACCTACCGGTTGAGAAATCAACGGGGTATGCCGCGCCACTGCCATCATCCCAGTTACGCCGGATGCTAATGGGTCTTGTTGAAACTGTACTAAAGATACCGACGGTACCTGACGTAAAAACTGTGGCGCCAGGACTTCCAACATAGCATTACTGAGTTCTGGCATGTCTTCATCAATCCGCTGGTGGATTTTTGCTGTCAGAAATGCAAAAGATTCCACCAGACGTTCTACATGCGGATCTTCTGAAATGCCTTCTGCGAACCCAAGACGTTTGGCGATTTTGGGAAAACGTTGAGAGAACGCGGCGCCATATTGTCTTAAATAACTCAATTCCCGGTTGTAATAAGTCAGTATTTTTTGTGGTAATAACATCATCTTGTTATTTATCCCATGAAATTGAATAGGTATAGGCGGTACTGTTCCATGAGATAGAAAACACCACTTGTTCGTTGAAGAAAATTCCACTCACCCAGAAAGTGATATTTTCTGGCGTATTTTTCTGTAATGTAATCACGACATTTTGCAAACGAGGTTCGAACCAGGAAATAGCTTGGTAAATATTATTACTTAATGCATCAATACGTTCATCATCGGAAATATCTACATTAATGACATCAGAAACGCCGTAATTTAAAACGGATTTCGGTAACTCACCAAATAAAGGGGAAATTTCAGAAATCGGTCTTGATGAAAATAACATACTCAAATCGGAAATCAGGCTTTGTACCACTTCCTGACGAGACCAGGCTAGAGTAACACCCCGTTTTTCATCTTGTGGATAATCATCTTTCAGGCGATGGAGTAATGAAGGCTGAATCATTATATTTTTCCGGTTAGAAATTGCCGGCCAAAGGCCGGCAGTAAACAGTCAAAATTACTGTTTCTTGTTCTCGATAAGATCCCAACCTTCTGGACCGGCTTTGTTGCCTTTAGTACCATCTGGGTTGAGTGGTGTGAATGTCCATTTAATTTTGGAATAGGTGATAGAAATCTGTTCTTGTGGGAATTCACCACCACGTGTACAGGTTTCATGAACGTCAGAGATAATACATTCGTCCATTTCAACTTCTGCGTAAGGGTGCATTTCCCCTTTAAAAATTGTACAGATTTCCAATTTCACTTTTTTAATCGAGGTACCTTGCGCCACGGCGGACAGTAAGCCAATAGAACTGGTATCCATCACCTTCACACAGTCAATGGTACGGAAATCCGCTGCGCCAGAGGTAATTTTGCGTTTACCGCTGTCTGCAATACGAGCATGGTTAAATGCGCCAAAATTGACATGTTCCAGCTCAATCCACTCTTTATGTTTGCTGTCGGTACTCTCACCTTTAATACCATCAATTTGTAAAAAAATTGAAGAACTCATAATTAACTACTCCAGTTAGTTGTAATAAATAGGATAAATATTAGTAAATAGAAAAATCAGGCCGCCGATGACGGAGGTAAATCAGCCACCAACCGTAAAGACATACTTAACCCTTCTAATTGGAAATGCGGCCTTAAATAGGCCACAGCCCGATATGTTCCGGGTGATCCAGGAACTTCAACAACATCAACTCTTGCCTCCCGTAATGGGTGACTCGCTTTTATTTCTGCGCCAACGGTATCCGAGCCAACAATATATTGGTTGATCCAATTTTGCAGATAAGATTGACATTCTCCGCGGGACATAAAACTGCCGACTTTGTCACGTACAATCATTTTCAAATAATGGGCGAAACGAGAAGTTGTCATAATATATTGCAATTGGGTTGATAATTTTGCATTGGCATTTGCCAAGTCAGAATTATATTTTCTTGGCTTATTCGGCGACTGCACCGAGAAAAATGCGGCATAGTCAGTCCCTTTATAATAAACCAGAGGAATAAACCCTAATTCTGCCAACTCTTTTTCACGGCGATCAGAGATGGCAACCTCGGTCGGGCATTGCAGCATCTTTTCACCAGACACCGAAGAATAATGATGGGTTGGTAATGCTTCGACCAATCCTCCGCCTTCTACACCGCGGATCGCCGCGCACCAACCATACTGTTCAAATGCAGCCACCATACGGCCTGCCAGTGCGTAGGCGGCGTTAATCCACAGATAACTACCGCTATCTCCTTCCTTTACCTGCTCTTCGAAGCAGAATTGTTCGACCGGGATAGTTTTTGCCCCATAAGGCAAACGGCCAATCACTCGCGGCAAAGTCAGGCCGACATAACGGGAGTCATCAGATTCCCGGAAGCGTTTCCAGCGCAGATAATCGGATGTATCAAGTAGTTTGGACAAATCACGCGGACGTGGTAGCTCGCCAAAATCATTCAGCCCCAACATGCCCGCGTTGACTGAACTGATAAACGGCGCATGAGCTGCCGCTGCTACATGAGAAATCTGTTCCAGTAAGTAGAGATCTTCCGGGCTGTTATCAAAGTCAAAATCACCGACAAACGCTGAATAAGGTTCACCACCAAACGTACCGTATTCATATTCATACACATTCTTAAACAGCATTGACTGATCGAAATCCGATGCTGATTTAAAGTCTTTAATCAAATCGGTTTTCGTCGCGTTCAACATGCGGATCTGGGTATTATCTGTTTCGCTTTGGTCAAGTAATCCTTTGAGCCCTACCCAAGAAGATTCCAGACGTTGAAATTCCGGGTGATGCAATACCAGACTCAGTTGAGCGGACATCAGCGCATCAATTGCTGCGATACGTTCCTCAATGCTGTTTACCAAATCGCCGGAAACCACCAGTGAACCGGAAGTGACTTCGGCCAGAAACTGGTCGAGCTGGCTTTTTACCCGATCACGATCTGCTTCCCGACGAATGGCTTGGGTGTTATCAATAATCTGATCAAGAAAATCACCACTTGTTTCCGTCGTTTTCAATTCTTGTTGTTCAACAACGCTTTGTTCCATGCTGTCCTCACTGTGCATTGTTATTTTCCGGGGTATTGTTATTTTCCGGAGTGACGTCATCCGCTGTATTTTCTGTGGCGGTTTCTGCTGCTTCATTTATCGGCGGTAATTTATCCGCATGTTCAGCCAGAATTTCCGCCAGACGGTCACGCAATTTTTCATTGCTCAATGCACGGCCTTTCAGATCACTGAGTTTGCTGCGTACTTCCAGTAAATTGCGCAGCGGTTCTATCTGTTTCGCCAAATTTTCTGGGGTAAAGTCAGACATTGATTTAAATTGCAAATCGACATTCATAAATCCGCTCTGACCCGGCAGTGCGCTTTCAAGCTGTAATTCCAATGAAGGCGATAAACCTTCCATCACTGCATTAAAATTATCTTTATCAATATGCATGAAACGACGTTCGCGCATGGGAATAGATTGCTCAGCAAATTGTCCAACAACACCAATAACCAAAGGCAATTCTTTTTTCTCGACTGCGCCGCCTAATTCAACATCATAAGTAATCTGAACTCGGGGCGGTCTGACTTTATCAAGCTTACGTTGAGTATTCATGGCACCTTTTACCTTTATATATGACAGGAAGTGCAAACTTACTTACGTTAAACCGCACCAAACCTGATTAAATAGCCGAATAATAAGATGAGAAATAAATGGAGGGATCAATTAATACTATTTATAGCAAGTAAATATGCCGTGACGCATTTAATGATATTTAAAACCCACCGTATTTCGGCGGGGAATAAGTTCTCATGAATATTAACTTAATGCAATGGTCTCAGAGTGAAATATAATGCTGTGGATTTTATGTTATTTTGTAACTGATTGTATTTATGTTGAAAAGTTGAGAAAGTATATCGCGATCAAAATGTATTTTCATACTTGTCTTATTTTTCATTTCGCCATTTTTAATAATCAGAATCTGACGAGTCAGAAAAGTATAAATATAGATGGAATTAGAGATTTATTTAATATGTGGTGAGTTTTAGAAGGGAAACAAAATACTTTTCGAATTTTTATTGAATCAAAGCGCTGACTGAAAAACAGCGCTTTGTTAATATTTGATGATGGTAAAGTTTTAGCGTTATTATTTTTATGTCTTTTTAGGTCAGTTAATGTTTAGTACTAATGAAATATCAATTCGACTTATATTAACCATTAACTCTAATCAAACTCATTGATTTTTAGGGATTGCATGAGATGGTTAATAAAACGAGGTCTTTTTACTTATGCGTTTTGAAAGTTTGACATCGTATGTGATGTGACATATATTTCAAAGCATGAATAGATTCGTTTTAGATACTGATGTCATCGTAGCTGCCATGCGTAGCCCAAGTGGTGCATCTGCTGCTCTGTTAGGGGCAGCTTTAGATAACAAGATTGTGTCATTGGCCAGTGTCCCGCTATTTTTTGAGTATGAGGCAAAGTGTACTATGCCTGTGCATTGGATTGCGGCGGGCCTAACTCAGAAGCAAGCTCATGTTTTCGTTGATGGGCTTGCAGCATTGATTGAGCCGGTCAAAACGTATTATTTATGGCGACCAATGCTCCGTGATCCCAATGATGAAATGGTACTGGAGGCAGCGGTTAATGGCAGAGCTAATGCCATTGTAACCTTTAATTTACGCGACTATGGTACTGTACCTAGAACGTTTAATATTGAGGTTTTAACACCGGCTATTGCTATTAGGAGAGTGAGAAATGAGTGAAACATCAACCTATCCACTGCGATTACCAAAATCCTTGAGAGAGGAAGTCACAAGAGTGGCAAAGCGTGATCGTACCAGTGTTAACCAGTTTATTGCTATCGCAGTTGCGGAAAAAATTTCTGCTCTGGAAACTGAGCGATTTTTTTCAGACCGTGCTAAAACTGCTGATATGAAAGCATTCAGGGATATCCTGTTCCGGACAGGTGGAGAAGTGCCTCGTTCTGATGATGAACTTGCTCATCAATAACATACCGAACTGGAAAGCTACTTTTTCAGAGCATAGGAACCGTATTCTTGCCCATCAGGGATTTTTAAATATGGCGATAATGCTCAATCCAAATTTGAGCGTGGCTGGAAAATAAGCAAGCTCATCTTACCTGATGAGCTTTTATATTCTTAGGTCATTATTATTCTGCTTTTACGATGTAGTTAAAGGCGATATTGCGGGGGCGGGTTTCTGTTGCTGCGCGTGCGACAAGTGATGAATCAAAATTGACCACTCTTCCGTAGTCATCCCCAGCAAGTGTATTGCCTTTATGTGTACTATCACCGAGTGAAAATGCTCCTGCGGCGTTAATAACAACAGCTCTGATAGTTGTAAATGTTCCAGTAATTTTTTGAATGGCATCCTCTTGAGATGTTAAAATTACACGCTTGGTATCCACACCACGCCCATCATCCCAACCACGAATAAATTCGCCTCTTAAATCGGGTAATCTACCATCAGGATAAGCTTCTGCTAACTTCGGATACTGTAATTTGTTAAAAGCGGAACCATTACAAGTAAAATATCCGAAAGGTGGATGAGGCAATGGCCAAGGAATAGGAGCGCCAACAGGAATTTCACTGGCTGTTTTAATCAGTTTATCTACCTCTGCTCGAGTATATGCTCCTACATCATTCGCATTCAGATTAATATCCTCAGTCAACGCTTTACCGTTTATTTTCCGACTATTGGAGACTTTGCCATCAATATTTCCCCGCAATGAATTGATGATTTCCTGCACCAACTTTTGTGTCACTGCCAGTGTGTCATTGTTGCCAATTTCATTGGTCAGTTGGACAACGCCTTTTTGTGTTAATGAGGCATTGGGAATTTCTGCTGTGACTTTTTGTTTTAATGCTTGATTTAATTTTGTAGTGAGTTTAGCTATATCACCATCATCTAGAATATCATCGCCAGATTGTGTTGCGATAAAGTTAGCGATAACAGAAGCTATTGTTGATGATTGGCGTAATGCTTTATTTAATACATGAGTGGAAATATTATCTGGTGGAAATCCCACCTGTAAACTTTGGTTTTCCTCATATTTTTCTTGACTTACCACATTAGCATTATTACTAATGGAAAAAGCTTTAAAATCATTTTTTTGGTTCATATTCCCCTCTTGAATTAAATTATTTTCCATGTGATCAATATATTAAATTATCGTATAGATAACTCTATTTATTGGCGCCAATCATAGTCTAGTTCAGAAAAATAATAATGGAATGTTTTTATAACTTACAGGGTTAATTGTTTTTGTATAAGACAGCGGAATAAACAAGATAATGTGTGTGAATTATTTTTTATATTTTTCTGTAAAATAAATTCATAAACTAATAAAGTTAAAGCATGAAAATGTTTTTATTTGGAATAATGACGTAAATAAAATAGGTGAAAATGATTGGATAAATATTTTTCAAATTTATAAAATGATATTTAAATGTTATATTTTGGTTTTATTTTTAATGAATATATCAATATGCATGTTTATTTTTTATTTAATATAAACATGCATATTTAAATATTTCATCATCCTTAAACCCAGGGGTTTAATATTGGCACGCCGGTCAATTCAAAATCAATCAGATTTCGTGTGACGACAGTCATACCATGAACCAGCGCGGTGGCGGCGATAAGTGCATCACGCTCTGAGCATGGATCAGGAACATGCAACCGGGCACACCGCTGAGCCACAGCCGTATCTACTGGCAATATCCGACCAGTAAATTCCGGTATTACATGGTGGTTAAACCATGATCGCAATAATGCCCCTTGGGTTATGTCTCGTCGTTCAATCTGTAAGATGCCGGTTTCCAGCTCCATAATGGTAATGGCTGACAGGAAGAGCTCTGTTGCATCAACACTTTCAGCCCATGCAGCCACACCGGCATTAGCCTTACCCACTCGAACTTTCCGAAGTTCGGAGACAATATTAGTATCAAGAACATACATCATGAGAAATTGGCTGGACGGCTATTAATGGAAACACGTGGTGGATTGAATTCAATATCTTCAACACCGGGCATTGCTAAAGCATCAGCGATATTCCGACGCTGCTTGGTGATTCGTTGATATTCTTCAATGGTTAGCAGGACATGTGCCGGTTTGCCACGATCTGTGATGAATACTGGACCGCTTTTAGCCGCCTTCTTTGCTCTGCTGACGTCTTGATTAAGCTCCCGACTCGATAAGGTTGTGATTGACATGGTGCGCCTCGATATAACAGTTAATTTATGTAGGTACGTTACTACATAACGCTAGAAGGCGCAAATTTTAATCATTCATCCTCTTCCTTCTTTTCCGCTTTCTGATTCGTACAGCTTTAAACCCGGTTTCTTTTGTTAGATTATGTTCAAATTCAACCAACGCACCCAGCAAATGAAAAACGAGAGTTTTCTTTACCTGGTGGCAAAACGGAGATTTAATGAAGAAAATGGCAACCTCAGTAAAACTTGACGATAACTTGAAAAGCCGGTTCCAGTATTTGGCAGAAGTGCGACATCGTTCAGCTCATTGGATAATGCGTGAATCTTTCAAACAGGATGCATTGCGTGCCTGGGAAGCATATCGAGAGGATGGATTACACTTGACGCTTGAAGAAGCGGATGACTGGTTAGCTAAGCTCGAAGCAGGAGAAGATGCGGAATTACCTGAATGCCACGTTTGATTTGGTCTCCGCTTGCTATACAGCAGCTCTATGGTTTTCTTGCCAAAAAAGGCAAAGACACTGTCCGTCGAGCCATTAAATACGAGCTGGCGTGAAAACGCTGGCTCGTTAGCCTGAGGCAGGCCGCCTTGTATCGGATTGAGGGTGAAACAGCAACAATTTTTGCTATACGGCATCAAGAAGAGGCCGGATATTAAAATTAATTCGCTCCCTTGCCGTCTCGATGCATCTTGAAATCCATAGGATATATATCCATTAGCCGATTTAAAATAAATTCTTGGCTATTTTTAATAATGTTTTCATCATGGCCATTTTAATTTTGACCGTCTATGAATTTAATCTTGAGATATGATTTAAAGTAATCATTTATTTTACTACAGCATTAAATGGTGGTCTAACTATTTGTTTTAAATTAAAAATAAATCATTTCATGAATTTGTTATTAATGAGTTTATATTGATGGTGTAATGGAGGCTTATTTTAATATGGAGAATGAGTATCAACATCATGAATTAATTTGTATTGAATTAATATTCAAGAGCGTTGAGGAATTATATAGAATAATGGGCTTTAATTATCTTTCTTTAATCAATTAAATTAAATAAATCAGCGATAATATTTTCTATCACAATCCACACATCTATATTTTTCAAGAATATTAAATGGAATCAATCTCTCTTTATCATGTCATGTAATATAGTTATCCATTAATTTAGTCACCTCTAAAAACTATCAACGATGATAATAAATATGTCAGTGTGTTTATTCTCACCTGCGAGACCATTTAGCATATAAACTAGATTTATTCAATACAAGTTTTATAAAAATATTAAATTTTCATTATGGCTCACTAATTTATAAATTTTTAGATAATTACTCTTTAAATGATCTGCATCAATCTATACTTACCTAGCTGGTTAATATTTTTAAAACACTTTTTTAACTTTATTTTAACTTAACAAGGATATGCATCATGGGTGTTTTTCAGTACAAAGACTTTGATGACACTACTTCTAAAGAGTTATTTTCCGACGCAAAAATTATCTCCGGATATGCTTACCATAATCTGGGCAGCGGATTTGCTGAGGGGTATTACAATTATGGTTATGGTTTAGGGATGCCATTAACATTGGTGACCGCACTTCTCGGCAGCACGACATCGCAGGGCATCACCCCTAAATTGCCTTGGAATCCGGACGCAGAAAAACAGGCACGAGATAAACTCAATGAATCGGGATGGTTTACTATCAGTGCTGATGAGTTAGGCTATCAGGGTAAAACTGATGCCCGCGGTACTTTTTTTGGCGAAAAATCAAGTCATTCCACTGCACAGGCAGAGGTAATGGGAAAATATGATGCTGATGGTAATTTGATTTCTATTGGCATTGCGTTTCGTGGTACGAGTGGTCCTCGAGAGTCAGTTATTACCGATACATTCGGCGACATTATGAATAATGTGCTAGTCGCTTTGGGTAAGAAAGACTATTCGAATGACTACACGCCAAACGCTTTTGGTCGGCTGCTGGACCATGTGGCTAATTATGCCAAAGCTCACGGTTTGACAGGCAATGATGTTGTGGTCAGCGGCCATAGTTTGGGTGGGTTAGCTGTGAATAGTATGGCGGAGTCTAGCGATACGAAATGGGGGGGATTCTACTCCCAGTCGAATTATATCTCTTTCGCTTCGCCATCACAGTATGAAATAGGTAACAAGGTGCTGAATGTAGGATATGAAAATGATCCCGTATTCCGTGTATTAAACGGCACCACCGTTGATGCGTTCTCCCCAGGTGTTCACGATGTACCAAGGGATTCGGCTACAAATAATATTGTTAACTTTAACGATCACTATGCATCAAATTGGTGGAATATATTGCCCTTCTCTATTGCTAATCTGTCAACTTGGGTTTCGCATGTGACGCCGTTTTATCAGAGCGGCATGCAACGTATTATGGAGTCAACGTTCTACAATCTAACTCATAAAGACTCTACTATTGTTGTCAGCAATCTTTCCAACGTCACTCGTGAAAATACTTGGGTGCAGGATTTGAACCGGAATGCTGAGAAACACACAGGCAGTACTTTTGTTATTGGTACCGACGGCAACGACCTAATTAAAGGTGGTAAAGGAAACGATTATCTGGAAGGACGCGATGGCAATGATATCTTCCGCGATGACGGTGGATTTAACATGATTGCCGGCGGAAAAGGTCATAATACCTTTGACTTACAGAAGTCACTAAAAAATGCAGAAATAGCCTATGACAAGGCAGGGACATTATATGTGCGTGACGCACAAGGTGGCATCACCGTTGCTACGGATATTTCGACGATAAGAAGTAAGGAAAGTACCTGGCTATTTCTGACTAAACAGGTGGATTCTCAAGTTAAAGCCGATGGTTTGTATTCCAGCCGTGGAGTAACGAAATACGCCAATTCAGTAACCGGCAACGATGGGAATGATACTCTGACTTCTAAAACCTCCGGTAGCTGGCTGTTCGGTCTGGATGGTGATGATACGTTGATCGGCTTCGGCAATAATAATGTTTTCGTCGGTGGTGAAGGCAACGATGTCATGAAAAGTCAGGGTAATAACAATACCTTCCTGTTCAACGGCGAGTTTGGGCAAGACATCATCTATGGCTACAATAAGACTGATAAACTGGTGTTCCTGGGTACCGAAGGCAGCAGTGACAACAGTAAGTATCTGGATCATGCTTCTATGGTGGACAATAATTTGGTGTTTACCTTCGGCCAAAACTCAGTCACTCTGGTTGGCGTCAGCATAGATAGCTTATTGGCGGATAATATAATACTGGCGTAACATATAAACCATGCGATATCCCTACTTGTAAAGTGGCCATGCAAAATGGCCATCTTTGCTCTAGAGTCAATTGAATAGCTAATTCCCGGCTACGATATTTTCTGTTAATAAGGTGTGACCAACGGCGTATTTCGCCTGCCATGCTTTAGGATTGATCAAATAATGTTGCCGGAAACGTTTAGAAAAGTGACTTGGGCTGGAATAACCCACTGCGGTAGAAACATCAATGACACTCATTCCTTTTTTCAATAAATCTTCTGCGGTTGTCATACGAACATTCTCCAGATATTGATGGAAAGTGCGAAAAACAACCGCACGAAATCCCTCTTTTAATTTCCGTTCATTCAAGCCAACTGCTCTTGATAATGATTTTATCGTCCAGGGGTAATGGTAATCACTGTTAATTATTTTTATTGCATTATAAACAGCACGGCGTTGCAACCCGCTGATTACATTATATTGACAATCATAAATTTGAGACGCTACACAAGCGAGTATTTCTAAAGCTTTGGCTTTTAAATAAACCTTTCTTATACTGCCGCTTAATTGGCACTCTTCTATTTGATTCACTATCTGCATAAATGGCGGGTAAATGGGGCATGCCATCATCAATACATCACTGTAGCTGGCGTTCTTCTCAAAGCCAGCCGCTAATTGGGTGAATGGGGGTAATTCCTGAGCTTCAATTTCGTTCAACGAAAAACGGATATCGAGAATATGCCATGATCCGCAACCAAAGAAGTTCATGCCACGCGTCATTTTAGGTGAATGGAAAAATATCATCATTCCTGAATTGATATCTAAAACATCACCATTTTCAATCGCCATTTTCCCTTTTCCGCTTAAAATAAACGCAATTGATACCGTTGGCGGCCCTTCACAATATTCTGTGACATCTTTGTTAAGCTCAAAGCGGATTCGGTTTATATGAATTCCGTCAGATAATTCCTCAGTTAATAAAGGCGTATTTGTGTTATTTTTCTCCGCATGTGAATGCATGCAATTGCAATGGTCAGCCGTGAAAACTCCTAATTTCTTGCTATAGATCGTCTTCATGAGATCCCCTGTAAAATTAGCATCGGATACCGGTTAAAAAGTGCTTTCGCACTTAAAACAGTGTTTTTTGCATATTAAAGACATTATATTTTTATTTTATATATATATGCATATTGTGAATGTCACGCACTTTATCATTAATGAGAATCATTATCAATAGTGCGTAATGCGCTACTTTTGTCCCTATTCCGTTAGCCCTGATGGAATACTATCGATAGTCTCCCGTTAGGTTTTTTGTTTTACCATACTTAATTTTCGTAAAACATGATTTAAACAGTGCATAACGAGTTATTTATATGAAAAAAAAATATGCTAAGGCGTCTGTCTTATGTTGTTTAATTTCGCCTGTGGTATGGGCAGAACATTCGCCTGGCGCGACAGAAGATGCTTTGATTGTGACGGCCAATAAACGGGAAGAAGCATTAAATAAAGTCGATGGTAGCGTTCTGGTTAAAACAGGTGAGGAACTTGTGCAGGCTGGTATCACTCAAGTACAAGATCTTGAGCGCGCTTTCCCTTGTTTACAAATCCGCTCACGGGGAAACCGAACCTATTCAGCAACCACCATTCGAGGTATTAGTTCACCGGACTTCTACTCGCCTTCTGTTCGAATTTATGTCGATGGCGTTCCTCAGGATCACCAATTCTTAACACAAGAATTAATTAATGTAGAACGTGTAGAATTATTACGCGGTCCGCAAGGGACTTTATATGGCGGAAACGCCCAAGCTGGTGTTATCAATATTGTCACCCGTTCGCCGCAAGAAGGCCCCTGGCTTAACCTCTCCGGTAATTACTCTAAGCTGAAACAAGGCGGCTCTTTCAGCGGATCAATACCACTTATTGAAGATATCCTTTATGGCAGCACCAGCCTGCGTTGGGTAAAAGAGCCTGGGCAAATTGATGCGCCAAATCGCGGCGATAAAAATATTGATTCCAGCAAAACCTGGCTCGGTAGAGGGCAACTGACATTTGCGCCAGAAGATTCTTCGTTCAGTGCTGAACTCAGTTTTGCTCATGAAGATCTCGATTCCCATGAAGAACTTTATTTAACCGACGAGCAATTTCGCCGAAAAGAGTACGATGGCCCTATTCCAGAGTTAACCCGCCGAGTTAACAGTTATGCATTCAAGGCGGAATATGATTTCGGCGACAGTGTATTAACCAGTGTGACTTCTTATCAGGATCGCGATATTTACCGTGATTTCATCGGGGGTAAGTGGAAAGAGAAGCACCACGCTACCACGCAAGAGCTGCGTTTGAACTCCAATTTCTCAAATGGGATTACCAGTGTTCTCGGCGGTTGGTTTTCAGATGAAAAGAATAAACATCATACCAGTGGTTACCCCGGTTACTATGGCGATGCGGCTAACACAATAAAAGGTAAATCTCTGGCACTGTTTGGTGAAGTGAAATTGCCCTTTGCTTCTCAGTGGGATTTGACCTTGGGCGGGCGTTTGTCCCATGAAAAATCGCAGATAGATTATGCGGGCCGTTCTGGCATGATGGCGCTCGAAGCTTTTGATAACCAGGTTTCCAGCAATGAGTTCACACCTAAGACCGCATTGGGTTGGCAATTGACGCCAGATACCCGTTTTTACCTTTCTGCCACGAAAGGGTACAAACCCGGTGGATTCAATAACATTGTCTCCTCCGCCAATGATAGAAAACCCTACAATACTGAAACCTCAGATAATTATGAACTCGGTTGGCATACCTCGTTCTTTGATAACGCGGTGACATTAGACAGCGCTGTTTACTACATTCGTTCGAAAGATAAACAAATTTATGTTGGTCCGATTGGTGCGCAGTTTATACGCAATGTGGGTAAAGCAGAGAGCAAAGGCATTGAGTTGAGTAGCCAAATTAAACCTATGAAAGGGCTGAAATTTTCTCTTGGGGGAAGTGTTGGTAAATCAAACTTCACTGATGCAACCGATACAGAGAATGGCATAAGTTATAACGATAAACGTCTGCCTTATGCGCCAGATGTCATGCTCAATGCAAGTTTTGACTACTTGATTGATCAAACGTTGTTACCCGGTAACCTCTATTTAAATGCTGGCGCCCGTTACTATTCAAAAAGCTACTTTAATGAAGCGAATACTCTTGAACAGGGTGGATACACCCTTTATGACGCTTCATTAAGTTTAGAAATGGCACATGGGGTTAGTGTAAAACTCTATGGCGAAAATCTGGGCGATAAAAAGTATCGTGTCTCCAGTTTCATGGTGGGGCCAAATACGCTCAGTATGATGAATAAAGGCTTGAATGTTGGGCTGGATGTGAGTGTCTCATTATGACGCATAATATTTCCCATCCCCGTCATATATCGTTATTACTGCTAACTTTGGCGGGTGTTTACACCCTCCAAAGCACGATTGGCATGTTGACATTACAAAGTATGCCGGCATTTTTGCGCAGCCACGGCGTCACCCCGGATAAAATCGGCTTGCTCTACTTGCTGATGCTGCCTTGGGCGTTTAAATTCCTTTGGGCGCCTATTATAGAGCGCTATCGTAAATCTGGTTCGGGGGATACAAACCCCCGTCGTATCATGATCTGCGGTAATCTGCTAATTACATTGCTTTTTTGTTCAATGTCATTGGCAAGACCTGCCGAACATATGCCGCTGATTATCGTTGGTCTGTTTTTGATCACCATTTGCTTGACCGTAGTGGATACCACTACAGACGGTCACGCTATTGACCGGTTACCACCAAAGCACCGCCCTTGGAGCAATGTTATGCAAGTTGGCGGCGGTTATTTAGGGTCTATCATCGGCAGCGGTCTGTTTCTATATCTTGTTTCACTGTATGGTTGGCACATTGCCGCCGGAGTGTTAGCTATAGTAATTCTATTGATGTCATTGCCTGCCCTATTTTTACGGGGAACACAGGTAGAGAAAGCATCAACGGTTTTGCAAGCCCCAGTTACTCCCTCTCTCAAGAATGCCCTCCGCCGGGCGCCAGTAAGACAAGCGTTGGTTTTGATATTGTTGTGTATGATCGGTACGCGTCTTTCACTCGGTATGCTTTCGCCGTTTTTGATCGATCGCGGCGTAGATTTAACTCAGCTCGGTATTATTGCCGCCAGTGGTGGCGCATTGGCTGGATTATCTGGCGTTCTGCTTGGCGGCATCATTGTCCGTAAATTTGGTGCTGTCCAAACATTACTGGTTATCATGCTGCTTGAAGCTATCGTATTAGCCTGTATCTTCTGGCTTGCCCGGCAACCAGAAGCGCCGTTATCCCTGCTTTCAGCGGCATATGTCTTCATCACCTTAATCACCGCTGCTAAATTTGTCGCGCTGTATACCCAGATGATGTCGCTCGCTGCGGGTGCTCAGTCCGGTGTGGATTTTGCGTTGATGCAATCCGCAGATATGGGTATTGCAATTATCTGTTCAGTGTTGGGTGGATTGATTGTGACCAAAGCAGACTATTCCACCCTTTTCATGCTTGCGCTCATCTGCACCTTCACGGCCCTATTCTGGACATTGCGTAAATTCCATGATTTCCAAAGGGAGAATGTGCATGCATAGCCATGATACTTCTGTTCAGAATTCGCCGGAGCAGCGTGCGGCTGATGCCGGCGTTATTAAAGAACTATGGTATATGATGCGCCCATATCGCACTTTGAGTTACGTTGCGATTGCACTTTCTATTCTTTCCGCCGGTCTGCAAATGTTGCCGGCGGCGGTTGCCGGGCTTATCACCCAATCTATCTATGACGGGCAATATGACACGCTATTGAATTATGGCGTCATGTTATTGGGATTCACGTTTGCCGCTATGTTGACCTTTAGTGGTTCAACGTTTTTTGCTCATTTGATTGCTGCCGACGTGCAAGCTGACGTTCGCCGCAACATTAGCAGTAAGTTGAAATCGGTTCCTTTGGGCTTTTTCATGCTGACTGACAGCACTGAAATAAAAAAGATGATGTTAGATGACGTCGAACAGCTTGAAGATGGGATCGCTCATATCATTCCAGAGATGTCAGCGACTCTGTTTGGTCCATTGATCGCATTGAGTGTCATGCTGGCTATTGATTGGCGGTTAGCTTTGGCGGCATTCGCGCCAACTTTAGGCGCTTGCCTGTTATTCGTCTATATCCAGATGAAGGTGCAAACGACAACTCAGCGTTTTTATGCCGCCCAAAACCGTATTGCTTCAACAATGGGTGAAGTTATTAATGCGATTCCGGTGGTAAAAACCTACTCAGGCGGTAAAGTTGCATTGCAACGCGCTGAAGAAGCTTTCACCGCCTTGACACGGATTATTGATGTCTGGGTTGAGAAAGTGCAGGTCAAATCTAGTCGGTTTTTCGTGTTATCCAGTGCTAACTTGTTGTTTGTTCTTCCTTTGGCGGTCTGGCTATTCAACCGACAAGAGATCACGTTATTCGAATTCACTTTCTTTATTCTGGCGGCAATGGCATTTGGCAATATTGCTTCATCCATGTTCGCTGTGATGACACGTTTGCAACAGCAAGAGGCGTTAATCACTCGCTATCGCTGGTTAATGAATCAACCTGAACTGGCGCCTTGTATTCAGAGCCAAACACCGGCAGATCACAGTGTCGCGCTGCACAGTGTCAGTTTCTCCTACCAGGATGAACAGGAGAATGCATTAAATAACATTTCATTTTCTATACCAGCGGGAAGTTCATTAGCTTTAGTCGGCGCCAGTGGTTCGGGTAAATCTACAGTGGCGAGTCTTATCGCACGTCTTTGGGACCCGCAACATGGTCAGGTAACGATTGGCGGTGTTGATATCCGTAATATGGATGAACCGACGCTACGCAATAACGTCTCTTTTGTTTTCCAGCGTGTGTTTCTGTTCAACGATACGGTGGCTAATAATATACGACTTGCCCGCCCTGATGCCTCACAAGCGGAAGTTGAAGCGGCTGCTACTGCGGCGCAAGCAGATAAATTTATTCAACAATTACCACAAGGCTACAACACCGTACTGAACGGCGGCGTGAGTTTATCGGTGGGCGAAAAACAGCGCATTGCCGTTGCCGCTGCTATTCTGAAAAACGCACCAATTCTTGTATTGGACGAAGCTACAGCCTATGCCGATCCCGAATGTGAAAAAGAGATGCAACAGGCGCTCAATGCCTTATGCCGCAATAAGACCGTGATTGTCATTGCTCACCGCCTGCCGACTATCCGTCATCTTGATCGAATACTGGTTTTAGATAAAGGACAGATTATCGAACAAGGCACCCATGAGGAACTGGTCGCACAGCAAGGTGCATACGCCAGACAGTGGGCCGCTTGGCGGGGAGAAAAGACCGGGACAGGAGCAAATTATCATGGGGCTATTTAATCGTCTCCAGCAACATCTCCCACCAAAACTGCAAAGAGTTTGGTTCAAAGGGTTGTTATATAAACAGTTTGATACCGTTGCGATTATGGCTCAACTTGCTATTGCTGCTTGGGCTATTACCCATCTGGGGGAAAGTGATAACGCTATGTTGCCGCTTATCACTTTGGGATTACTGGTTCTTTTACTGTTGCTGCGATTTACTTTTATGGCTCGCGCATTACGTAAACTCACCATTGCCGCCTATGGTTTAGGCATAGAAATCCGCCGTTCTTTGCTGCAACGCCTTGTCAGTATGTCTATCGCCACGATTAGAGGATTGAGTGCCGGAAAGATAGCATTGACGTTATCTGAAGATGTGCAATGGCAGGAAAATCAATCAGCCTATACCACACCGCAAATCGCTTGTCAGGTGATGATGCTGACCCTCATCTACCTGGCTTTGTTCTGGTTCGATTGGGTGGTTGCCGGCAGTGCGTTATTGGTGCTAATGGTTGGGATGCTTATCTTGGGGGCTATCCGTAAAAAACTGAATGAAATATTGCGGTTGCGTGCCACTATGATGGCTGATGTATCCGAAGCGATTGTCGAGTACGCTCAAGGTATGTCCTTTATTCGTGCTGCGGCAGCGACCACGACGGTAGAACAGCGTTTTGACCGCGAAATCGACCAATTACGGGTGGCATTCCGCCGTGGGGTGTTCAGAAGTATTCCATTACTGAGCCTGTTTTACATCATCATTGATACCAGCGTGGTTGTTGGCATTTTGGCGGGCGCACTACGTTTTAATGCACCAGAAGCATTAACGCTGTCGGAAATGCTCATCACTATTCTGTTGCTGTTTGCCACGATCACCCCGCTACGTGGAATCATCCCCCTGCTCAATATCACGGCCTTAACGCAAGTGGGCGAAACCCATATTGCAGAGATAGAAGCTGTTGCCACGCAAGCTTCCGGGCCATTAGCCGCGCCTGACAAATATGATGTTGAAGTGAATAACATCTCATTTAGCTATCCGGGTACAAATCAGCCCGCTATCCAAAATGTGTCGTTTTATGCGCCGCAAGGCAGTATGACTGCTATTGTCGGGCCCAGCGGCAGTGGGAAATCCACGCTGGCTTATCTGCTGCTCTCTTTCTATCAACTGGATAAGGGGGAAATCCGTCTGGGTGGGAATGATATCCATCGTTATCAAACTCAGGCACTGTATGACACTGTGACTATGGTATTTCAGGAAACTGCACTATTTCAGGATACCGTCGCTAACAATCTCCGGTTGGGTGATCCCGATGCAACCCAGTTAGAACTGGAGCAAGCTGCTCGCCTTGCCAATATTCACGATACGATTATGGCATTGCCACAAGGGTATGATACACCGCTAGGCGTAGATGGCGGTACGTTGTCTGGCGGTGAGCGTCAACGCCTTGCCATTGCCCGCGCTATCTTAAAGCAATCTCCGGTTTTATTCCTCGACGAAGCGACTGCTTCTCTTGATCCCGAAAACGAACAGTTAATACAACAGGCGTTTGATTCTCTTACCCAGAATAAAACGGTCTTTGTTATCGCTCATCGGCTGAGCACGATAACCCGCGCTGACCAAATATTGGTGATGGATCATGGAACCCTTTGTGATAGTGGAACTCATGACGAATTGTTAGGACGTTGTTCACTTTATCAATCTCTTTGGGAAAACCATCTTGGCTCAGAAGAGCACTGGCATCTATACCCCAATAAGGTGTAACCCACTGTATCGTAACTGTCATTATTTATAGGATATCTTCATGCATACGGATCTTGTCTCTCCAGATTCACTGCGCCAGATTATCTCTGGCCTTCTTAATCAGAAAAATACACTGGTGGATGATAACGACGATTTAATTCGCAAAGGGCTGGATTCAATGCAAATGATGGCATTGTTAAACCAGTTGAGACGTCAGGGATATCGCGTCACCCTTCGTGAACTGTATCAAAAACCCACACTGTATGCCTGGAGCCAGCTTCTGCAACGTCATACGCCTGTCACTCAGATGGCGCCTAAAACCGATGCGACTTTGCAGCCGCTGATTACAGATGCTCGTCCGTTCCCGCTGACCGCCGTACAACATGCTTATTTTGTTGGGCGTTCGCCGGAACAGACGTTGGGGGGCGTGGGTTGCCATTTATATCAAGAATTTGACGGTATCGGGTTGGAACCTGAACAACTGGAAGCGGCAATTCATAGGTTGATTCAACGACATCCGATGTTACGAGTACGGTTTTTGCCGGATGGTCGCCAGCAAGGGATGGCCGACGCTTATTGGAAAAAATTAACGGTTCATAACCTGCGCAGTTTGACAGCAGACGAACAGCAACAAGCGCTGAATAATATACGTGAACAACTAAGCCATCGGGTATTACAGGTTGAACAAGGGGAAACGTTCGATATTCAGCTAAGTTTGTTCGGTGATAATCAGCACCGGTTGCACGCTAATATTGATTTACTGATCATGGATGCCGCCAGTTTTAGCCTGTTCTTTACTGAACTGGCGGCTTTAATTGCTAAACGCAATTTGCCGGTTATCCCTTCTAACTACGATTTTTGCCGCTATTTGGCGCAATATCAGTCGCAATTTGCGCAGGCTCGACAAGAGGCGGAGATATTCTGGCGTAATCGATTGGACACCCTTCTCCCTGCTCCGCAACTTCCGCTGGCTAAGGAACCTTCTCTAATAAAAAACGTCCGTATTCAGCGCAGATGTTTTCGTTTAGCCCCTGAACATTGGCAACGTTTTAAACAACTTGCACAACAAAATGGTGTGACGCCAACGATGGCGTTGGCGACCGCATTTTCCGGTTTGTTATGTCGTTGGAATCATGCAACCCGACTGTTGTTTAACCTGACGTTGTTTGATAGAGCGCCGTTGCACGCTGCCGTTGATAGTCTGCTGGCCGACTTTACCAATATTCTGCTGTTAGATATTCCCGCTGATAATTTGCCATTCTGCCAATTGGCTCAAAATGCACAGGCAACATTCGCCGAAGCTTACGAACACCGCCACTGGTCTGGTGTAGAAGTTTTACGTGAACTTAAAAAACGTGGTAGTCATCCACATGGTGCGCCAATTGTGTTTACCAGCAATTTAGGCCGGCCTTTATATGGTGAAAATACCCGTGATGTTCTGGGAAAACCAAGTTGGGGAATATCGCAAACACCTCAGGTATGGTTGGATTTCGTTGCATTTGAACATGAAAACATGCTGAATATTCAGTGGGATAGCAACGACGAGCTTTTCCCAGATGGGTTAATCGATACTTTATTTACCGTTTATCAGGGATTCATTGAGAACCTAACGGAAAATGCTGCCCAGTGGGGTAAAGAGTTACCGGATCTGATGCCTGAATCGCAATACCAGCTTCGGTCTCAGATTAATGACACAACTGAACCTTTGCCGGATGCTCTTCTACATGAAGGTGTGTTTTTACAGGCAAAACGTACACCAAATATTGTTGCTTTGGTGACTAATAATAAGGAAATAAATTATGGTGAATTAAGTTTGGCCGCTCGCCGGTTGGCAACCGTGTTGCAAAAAATGTCGGTTATACCGGGAGATCGGGTTGCCATCAGCATGGAAAAAGGCGTCGGACAAATTGTTGCGGTATTGGCAATACTTTATGTCGGCGGCGTTTATGTACCGGTCCCGGTTGATCAGCCAGTAAATCGACGTCGTGCTATCTGCGAAAGTGCTGGAATTCGTGTTGTTATCATTGATCCAGAACAACAAGATGATGACTGGTCACAAGATGTACATCGTGTTTCCTGGCATCAGGATGAGCAATGGCAGCCTTTGGCAAACATGGCTAAACGTGCGGTTACTGATCCGGCTTATATCATCTATACCTCTGGTTCAACCGGTATGCCAAAAGGGGTGGTTATCAGCCACCAAAGCGCACTCAATACCTGTTTGGATATTAATCGCCGTCATCAAGTCCAAAGTAGCGACCGGTTATTGGCACTCTCTGCCCTACATTTTGACCTCTCCGTTTATGACATTTTCGGTATCCTCACGGCGGGAGGCGCGCTGGTATTAATTAATGAAGCGCAACGTCGTGACCCATCAACCTGGGAAATGTTGATCGAACGTCATAATGTGACGTTGTGGAATAGTGTGCCTGCACTGTTCGATATGCTACTGACCTATTGTGAAGGGATGGAGGTGGATGCACCAAAAGCGCTTCGTACTGTGATGTTATCCGGGGACTGGATTGGTTTATCACTGCCTGAACGTTACCGTGCTTTCAATCCTGATGGTGTTTTGAGTGCGATGGGTGGTGCAACAGAAGCGGCTATTTGGTCAAACGAATATATTGTCAAAGAGGTTGAAACACAGTGGCGCTCTATTCCGTATGGCTATCCTTTAGCTAACCAGCGTTACCGTGTCGTGGGTGAGGATGGCCGTGATTGCCCTGATTGGGTTGTCGGTGAGCTTTGGATTGGTGGCGCCGGAGTTGCATTAGGCTACTTTAATGATAAAGAACGCACTTCCGCGCAATTTGTTGTCGATCAAGGGGAACGCTGGTATCGCACCGGTGATCTGGGTTGTTACCATCCCGAAGGCTGGCTTGAATTTCTGGGGCGTCGTGATAGCCAGGTAAAAATTGGTGGTTATCGAATTGAATTGGGAGAAATTGATGCGGCCCTCAATCAAGTAATTGGAATCAGTAAAGGGGTTGCATTAGCCAGTGGTGAAAAAGAGAAGTCGCTGGCGGCGTTCCTTGAATTGGAAGGTGATTCTTTATGCCAACGAGTAAACCGTGCGCCGCAGTTGCCCGTTAGCTATCGTGATCTGTTCCCCGCAGTGTATGAAATAACCGCGAATAGCAATGAACCTCAAGTTACAATGTTCCTGTTGGAACATCTATCTCGTCACGGTATTACCTTTACTTCACCACAATCGCTGACAGATTGCTTGAAGTGTTACCAGCCCCAACCGGAATATCATGATTGGTTTGGCCGTATGTTGGCATATCTTTGCCAATCCAAAGCACTGACTGAATCTGCACAGCATGTATATCAAGCCGGATGGTTACCTGCTGCATCCAACAATGAGGCGATATTCATCCCTGAACGCTGGCACGCTGTGCTACGTGATGTTCTTACTGGTCAACAATCGGCAATCGCATTACTTGACGATCCGCAATTCGCACCGGAACAACAATTGTTTGTGTTGCCAGAAACCCGGCAATGGTTGGCAGGATTGCAACAGGTTATCACTGCCCTTTCTCAGCGATTACAACGCCCTGTGACTTTGATGGAGTTTGATGCTCGCAGCGGTCTTTGCGCGCAGTGGCTGGCAGAGCATATTACTGATCAACATCTCTGTTATCTCGGCTTTGAACGTTCTCAAACACTGGTCAATCAGGCGCAAACACGGTTAAGCGGTTATGCTCATGCATCAGTACAATATTGGTCTGAACAAAGTTGGCCTGAACAAATTCCTGAATCGTTGCAACATCAAGCTGATATTATTCTATTGAATAACGTATTACATCGGGAAGCAAATCCTGTACGTTGTATCAAGGAATTGGTGCCGCTTGCTCAACCTGGCGCGTTGATATTGGCAATGGAGTTACAACAGGCATCGTCTCTCTCCCTGATTACGACGGAATTGCTGTCACCTCAAGGTATTCGATTACGTTCTGCGTCACAGTGGTTATCGCTGTCGCCACAATTATTGCCACTACAGGCCGAAACGCCAATCACCATCGGTAACCTTAGTGTGTTATTGATGCAAGCAAGTGACAGCGTCACCATTCCTGATCGGGAAAAGATTAAATCGGTGTTGGCGCAGCATCTGCCGGGATATATGATCCCACCGCGCTTGCATATCATTCCTCGCCTGCCATTGACACCTAATGGCAAAATTGATCGTAAGGCGTTGTCGCAAGAACTACAGTCAGCGACAAAAACAGAAGCAGCACCACACCAGAATGAAATGACTTTGTTGAATGCGGTGGAACAAACCGTTGCTGGCATTTGGCAACGCTTGCTCAATACAGAGCAATTAGGCCGTGACAGTGATTTTTTCCAGCTTGGTGGAGACAGTCTTCTGGCTACACGTTTAGTTGGTGAACTGACACAACAAGGTTTCAAAGGTGAACTGGGGCATCTTTTCCGTAATCCACAATTGGCGGCGTTTGCGGCTACATTGGTTCATCTGACTGAAACCTCATCAGCAGAGTGTGCTTTGCCGAAAGAGCAAAGTGAATACCAGCCTTTCCCACTCACCGAAGTTCAGCAAGCTTATTTGGTCGGACGCCATCCGGGTTTCGCTTTAAGTGGTGTTGGGGCGCATTTCTTTATTGAATACCGGATAGAGCGGTTAGATGTTCAACGTTTAAATCGGGTGTTAAATCGTCTGATCCAGCGTCATCCAATGCTGAGAACCGTGGTTGTCAATGGACAGCAACAGATATTAGAAAATGTCCCGCAGTTCTCCGTCAAACAACATCAATTCACTGACGTTACGCAGGCAGATACATTACGTGAACAGCTTTCACATCAGGTATTAGATGCCGGTAACTGGCCGGTGTTCGATTTCCAGCTTGCACAAGACGATGGGATTATCTCCCGGCTATTTGTCAGTCTGGATAATCTGTTATTAGACGGGTTGAGCATGCAGATATTGCTAGCCGAGTTAGAACAGCTCTATCTCGATGAGCAGCATGAATTGCCGCCATTGAAAGTCACATTCCGGGATTGTGTACTGCGTCAACAACAGGCGCCAGCACATCAGAGTTCGCTGCAATATTGGCAGGAGCAAGTGAAAACATTACCACTGGCGCCACAATTGCCACTGCGTATTGCCCCGGAAAGTGTTCAATCCCCACGTTTTGTGCGCTATAGCGATCGATTGTCTGCACATGAGTGGAGTCAGTTAAAACAACATGCCGCTCCCTATCAGATAACGCCTTCCGCGCTATTAATTGCGGCTTATGCAGCGGTTCTTTCTGCGTTCAGTGCTAAATCGGAGCTAACGCTCAACCTTACCCTGTTCGATCGTCCACACTGGCATGAAGATATAAATCACATTCTGGGTGATTTCACTTCTCTGTCATTACTGGCTTGGCGCCCGGAGAAAAATTGGTTATCAAGTGCCCGTAGATTGCAACAACAGCTATGGCAGGATTTAGATCACCGTCATATTTCAGCAATCAAAGTGATGCGTGAACTGGCACAGAACCGTGGCCCCGATGCGGCCATTATGCCGGTCGTTTTCACCAGTGCCTTGGGAACACACCAAGGGCAATTCCTTTCTCATTCATCGTGGATGAAACCTGTTTGGGGTATTTCCCAAACGCCACAAATCTGGTTGGATCACCAGGTTTATGAATCTGATAATGAACTTTGTCTGAATTGGGATGCTGTCGAAGAATTGTTTGAACCGCGTCAGTTGCAAAACATGTTTAATAGCTACATGACGCTGTTGCGTACCCTTGCAGCACAGCCAAAAAGCTGGCATTCCGCGCTGGAACAACTGATGCCGCGCCAGCAATCCGTGATGGTTGAAAATACTGCTGTTGTCATTGCGCCATCACTGCGTTCGGAGGGATTCGATCCTCAAATATGCAGCGAAATTCAACGCCTGTTCTTGTCCATAACAAATCATCCTATTAACGCACAACAAAACTTTTTTGAGGCAGGAGCCAGCTCGCTACAGCTAATTCAATTGCATAGCAAATTACAACATGCGGGTTTTTATCATCTTGCCGTGACTGATTTATTTGCTTATCCAACACCAGAGACGCTCAGTTTGCGCTGCCGGAAGGATTCCCACGATGGAAATCGCCAGTCGATTACCCCTCGTCAGCGTCAACAACAAAAGCGTTTGCAACAACGGGAAAAACGTCATAAAGGAGCTGCATAATGACTGATTTAACGCCTCACTACGATAATTGCGATCCTATCGCAGTGATTGGCCTTGCCTGTCGCTTTCCGCAGGCGCCAGATAGCGATGCTTTCTGGCATAACCTGCAACACGGGGTTGAGTGTACTGTGCCACTCTCCCGACAAACATTATTAGATGCAGGTATTCCTCCTGAAATCATTGAGAGTGAAAGTTTTGTCAATCGGGCAGCGATATTAGAGAAGGCGGAACAATTCGACGCTTCGCTGTTTGGCTATTCCCGCCAGGAAGCGGAAATGCTGGATCCTCAACAGCGTCTTTTTCTCCAGACCGCCTGGCATGCGCTTGAACATGCCGGTTATGCGCCACGTCAGGTTCCACTGAAAACCGGTGTTTTTGGTAGTAGCCGGGTCAGTACTTGGCCTTCATGGTCACAATTTACCATGACTGATGTTGGCAAAGTTAAAGGGCTTCAAGCGTTAATCAGTAATGATAAAGATTATCTTGCGACACGTACCGCTTATAAATTAAACCTAAAAGGCCCAGCGCTGACGGTACAAACAGCGTGTTCAAGTTCACTGGTTGCCGTGCATATGGCTTGTGAAAACCTGCGTGCCGGTGAATGTGACATGGCATTAGCCGGTGGTGTGGCTGTTTCCTTCCCTCAAGAAAGTGGTTACTCGTATCAGCCGGGAATGATCTTCTCCCCTGATGGACATTGCCGCCCCTTTGATAGTCAGGCCAATGGCACCTACGGCGGCAACGGCGTCGGTGTTGTCACACTGAAACGTTTGAGCGATGCTTTGCGTGATGGCGACCCCATCATGGCTGTGCTACGTGGCAGCGCTATTAATAATGATGGCAATGAGAAAGTTGGCTTTACTGCCCCGTCGGTTAATGGTCAACGCAACGTTATTATCGAAGCACTCCAACTGGCGGATGTCAGCATTGATGATGTTGGCATGATCGAGGCACACGGTACAGGAACGCCTCTTGGCGATCCGATAGAAGTTGACGCGCTACGCAGCATATTCTTTGACCGTAGTGTGGCAGTACCGCCTTGTTATCTTGGCTCAGTGAAAAGCAATATGGGCCATCTTGATACGGCCGCTGGCATTGCTAGCTTGATTAAGGTGGTTCTGTCTGTTTGGCATGGCTATATTCCACCGACGATTAATGTCCAGCAACCCAACCCGGCGTTACGGTTGGAACAAAGTCCATTCAGGTTGGCAACACAGGGACAGAGCTGGACACAAGCATTACGTACTGCGGGCGTCTCTTCGTTCGGGATTGGCGGTACCAACTGTCATGTCGTAGTGCAATCATTGCCGGAAGAGTTACAACGTCACCGTAGCGATAATGCACAACTTGCGCCGTTGTTGCTTTCCGCCGCTTCTGAATCCTCGTTGCGTCAATTGGCGCAACGTTATGCGACTGCGCTTGATGATGCGCCAGAGCATCATGCAGATCTGGCTTGGACCGCATTACAGGGGCGTGATCTTTTATTACCCTGGCGTTTAGCGTTGATGCTAACGCCACAAAGTGCTGTAAATTTATCCGCTTTTGCCAACAAAAATCCAACACAAAATGTTTTCAGTGGACAAGTCAATAGCGAAAGTAAGCAACTTTGGCAATTCAGCGGCCAAGGTTGTCAATGGTCTGGCATGGGAAAAGCAATGTATGCCAGCTCTCCTGTTTTTTCCGCTATGTTGGATCGTTGCTGTGCAGCTTGTGCATCAGAGTTGGCATTGCCATTAAAAGCTGTGATGTTCGGAGAACATGATGCCGCATTAGCTACTACCGAATATGCACAACCAGCGATTGTGGCGCACCAAATTGCGCTGGCGGCACATTGGCACGCGCTTGGATTAAAGCCTGATTATGTACTGGGACACTCGGTTGGCGAATTTGCCGCTGCGGTTATCGCCGGGGTTTTCACACCTGAACAGGTGATGCCGTTAGTGGCGATAAGAGGCAAGTTAATGCAAAGCTGCTCCCAAGGGGGAGCAATGCTGGCAGTTTTTGCCAACGAAGAAGAGATTATCCCCTTCACTCATTCACTGACATTAGATCTGGCGGCTTGCAATGGCCCACAACACTGGGTTTGGGCTGGTACAGAGACAGAAATTACTGCTTTGACCCAACGTCTGGAGCAACAACAGATTCGCTGCCAGCGTCTTAATGTTGCCTGTGCGGCACATTCAGCCATGCTTGATGGCATATTGGAGGCATTTTCTCTACGTTGTAGCCAGTTGCAACCTGCATTGGGGGAAATTCCGCTGATTTCTACCCTGACAGCCAATCTTGTAACGGCTGAACAATTGGCTTCACCAGATTACTGGCGTAACCATATGCGTCAGACTGTACGCTATTACCCGGCTGTTGAATTTGCCCGCCAGCAAGGGGTGGGATTATTTATGGAGATAGGGGCTGATGCACAATTAACCGGCATCGGGCGGCGTGTCAGTCTGCCACAGGAAACTTGGATTGCTAGCGTTCAGCGTCAAAGCTCTCCAGAGACAAATCAGCAAACGGCTCTGATGCAACTTTACTGTGCTGGTGTGCATCTTGATTGGTCGCAGCTTTTCCCACTTACTGGGGAAAAATGCCACGCTCCGCTTTATCCATTTGATGAGCAGCATTATCGCTTCCCTGCTACCAAATCTGTGCAGCCCACAACCAATATCAATGCTGAACTTGATGTGAATGCTCTGCTCGATCCTGCCATTGAGCAAAATCCCGATGCTGCAACACTACGGGTACTGTATACCGATGCATTGATATATCAATGTCATGGGCGTGATGCTGAACAAGGTTTCAGTGCCATCGACACTATTCGGGCTGGCCGACTGCAACCTTGTTGGCGCCCTTTGTTGGAACAATTATTAACCTATTGCGTCCAGCAAGGTTATTACCGGGAAGTTTCTGGGCCAACAGCAAATAAAATGTATCGCCCTGATCGCGCCTTGCCATATGCCAAACGCAGATTATTAGAGTCATGTTTACTCACTGCTTTTCCGGCTTTAATTTACGCAGGTGAGCGTCTATTCGCCCTGTTAAGCGATCGTTCGGATCTGCCGCGCCAGTTTGTGGCAACACAGGTCATGACCAACTCATGGCTTCCTGCACCACAACCGTGTCCTGACACTCACTATGCCCTACACTGGCATACCATAAACGCAGATAACCCAAGATCTTCAACGGCATATACACTCCGCTCTTCAACTGCGAGTGACGAAATGGTTAATCATTGGCGTCAGGCGGGTATTCATTTACAGCCAGCAAGCGGAAACACCTTATTACTGCTTACCGGCAATGATGTCGCTGAATTATGCAATCAGGTTATTACCGAATTAAAACGCGATGAAGCAACATCATTAACCGTTGTCACCTGTTGCGCTCAACCGGAAACTACCTTATCACCAGAGAATATCAATCCAGCTCAATACGCTGTCTGGGCGTTGCTGCGTGTCGCGGTTGAAGAGTATCCCCACCGCCGTATTCAAACGATTGATATTTCTGATATCAACGATGCTGACTCTTTATCATTGGCGCTTGGATATCTGAATGAACATCACCGTTGGTTGAAAGTACGCGGAAATCAAGTCTCGATACCGGTTTTACAACGGCAATCCTTACTGTTTTCCCAACAGCCAATGTCGATTCCCCATCAGGGTTGGCATATTGTGACCGGTGGCATGGGGGGGATCGGTCAGATTTCCATCCGTTGGTTGTTGGCCCAAGGCGCACGTAGAATTGCGGTATTTGCCCGCCGTCAACATGAAGATTGGAATACTTTTGTACAAGAGTTATTACTGAATGCTGAATGCGAAATACGCTGGATTAACGTTGATGTTACTGATACGCCAGCCTTGTTAAATGCAGTGCAAACATTAGCACAAGAGGATGGTATCGCCGGGGCAATTCATGCGGCGGGTATCGCGGATCACACCCGGTTGGCAGAACTTGAACCTCAACGTCTGTCACAGATGTTATCGGTGAAAGCCCTAAGTGCATCGGCGTTGCAAACTGCTCTTAAGCAACATAATGCACACTATCTGTTGCTTCATTCTTCTGCTGCATCCATGTTGGGCGCTCAAGGACAAGGTGCTTATGCCGTTGCTAATGCTTACTTAGAATCTTTGGCGTTGACAGCATCAAATCCATTGATGGTAAAAACCTTGGTCTGGGGTGTTTGGGGGGGCGTTGGTATGGCCAGCGACCGGCGATTAGTAGAAAAATTAGCACAAGATGGCATGTTGCCGTTCAGCATCAATGAAGGTATCTGGCATTTTAATCAATCTCTGCGTACCGCATCTCCCTGCTATCTGGCAATACGGTTAGATGAGCATCATCCCGATATTTTGCGCCGTTTACGGGCTGACATAACAATTACAGCGCCTACTCCTTCGCACTCTGTCGATAACATGCGGTATCAGGATAATGAAGAAAGACTCCATTGGTTGCGTCAACGCGTCGCCGCATTATTACGGCTAGAACAGCCTGCACGTTTGGAATCACAACAGGACTTACTGCAATTCGGCTTGGATTCCCTGTTATTTCTGGAGCTAAATGCAGTGATCCACCAGCAATTTGGTTTCAGATTAACGGCTGAATTGGCTTATCAGAATATGACTTTGGAAGGGCTTAGTAGGCTCATCGGAGATGCATTACCTGAACAGCCAGTAACATCCTCTCAGCCTGAGATGATTATTGACAGCGCCCAACATCATGCGCCATTCCCTCTGACACCTATTCAGCATGCTTACTGGATTGGTCGTACTCAAGCCATTGATTTTGGCGGTGTGGCTTGTCACGTCTTATTTGAATGGGATCTGGTGCTGGATAACTTTGACATTTCGCGTTTTGAGAAGGCATGGAATGCTTTAATTCAGCGTCATGGCATGTTGCGCATGGTAGTGGATGAAGACGGACAACAAAGAATTCTGCCTGAAACCCCTTGGTATGCCTTATCACAAGATGATTTGCGTATGCTGGATGAAACCACTCGCGAACAGGCATTGGTTCAGCGTCGTCATACGCTTTCTTATCAGGTCCCGCCAGCAGAACAGTGGCCGTTATTTGAAGTTTCTGTTTCTCTGTTACCGAATGCACGCTGTCGCTTACATATGAATCTGGATCTGTTGCAGTTTGACGTCCAGAGTTTTCGAATCATGATGGACGATTTGCAACGCGCTTATCATCAGCAACCACTGGCTCCACAGGTGTTTACTTTCCGTGATTATGTGATGGCGGAACAAGCTCAACGGGCAAGTAAAGAGTGGCGGGCATCATGGGAATACTGGCAGGAGCAATTACCTTCGTTGCCTCCGGCACCAAGATTGCCGTTGAACCTACAACTGCCTCAGCGTAGTCAGCCACAATTCACGACTTATGAAGGTCGATTAGCACAATCTGATTGGCAAATGCTTAAACGATGCTGGCAACAATGGGGTGTGACGCCTTCTGCCGGTCTGTTGACGCTATTTGCTCATACTCTGGAATGGTACAGCCGCCATCCGTTGTTTACCCTCAACCTGACATTCTTTAACCGTCAGCCTTTCCATCCAGAGGTTCAAGATCTGATTGGTGATTTTACCTCTGTCATGTTGATGGATTTTGACTTACGTAAGACAACTTCCCTGCGTGCCAGCATGGAGAAAACACAAGCTTTGCTATGGCAACGACTGAGCCATAACTATGTCAATGGCGTTGAGGTGTTGCGAGAACTTGGCCGCCAGCAAAATGGTGAAGCGCAAAGCAGACAACCGCTGACGCCGGTGGTTTTCACCAGCATGTTAGGGATGGCGCAAGAAGGCGTCGCCATCAAACAATCCATCACCCAGTTGCTGGGCGATCCGGTCTTTGTTCTGAGTCAAACTCCGCAAGTCTGGCTGGATCATCAGGTGATGGAAGTGGATGGTGATTTACTGTTTAACTGGTACTGCATGGATGATGTGTTGGAACCGGGGGTTATTGAGGCACTATTTGCCGCTTATAACGCGTTGTTAGTGCAAATTTGCCGCCAGCCTGAACGCATAGAACATTATGATCTTCATACACCACCTTCTGGTCATGCACGTTATGATTTCTGGCCGCAACAGCCTGAATTGCGTCAGGCTGAACAATATTTGCGCTCCAAGCCTGAAATCCGGCTGGCAGAGATTCAGCCACGTCAGGACGACACGCAAGGTTATAATTTATGGCTGGTGGCAGAAAACAATTTGCCATTATCGCTACCAGAACCATTGGCAATAAACACCGATGTGCTACCGCTGCCTGAGTTGGCGGAACAACAGACGTTTGAGCACTCCTGGCAATATATTGAGCAGCAAGCGTTATTTGGTCTGAGCCAGACATTACTGCGTCATAATCTGTTCACTTATCCTCAGCAATGTCACTCTCGCACAGAGATTGAACAACGTTTACAACTTGCGCCACAGTATCAGCGTCTTCTTACCCAATGGTTGACGTTATTAAACAACCAGAGATTTATTGAGAAAACCGCTGATGGATACCGTTGTTTGCAACCACTTAATCATGTTCCTGCCCCTACGGCAAAACTGGATGACGCAGTGTGGTGTCAAACAATTAGCCGCTATGTAGCGGCATGTATCGAGCAACATGACGCCCTGCTTGCCGGGCGAGGTAATGCGTTGGAACTGTTGTTTGCCGATAAACAGACCACTGCTAGCCTCTATAGCGAGAATCCAGCGTTACGATGCCTGAACCAAACTGCCGCTGAAATTATCCGGCAATTGAGTCAGGTATCTAACGATTTTACTGTCCTGGAAGTCGGCGCAGGGACCGGCGCAACCTCAGCGAAGGTACTCGAACGTAACGCACAATCAATCGAACGCTATCACTTTACCGATGTTTCGCCGCTATTTCTGGATGATGCACGCCAGTTGCTCAATCATTATGGGGAAACCGTAAAATTTGCTCTGTTCGATATTAATCAGCGTATTGATTTTAGCCAGCATCCTGAATCCGGTTATGACCTGATTATGGCGGTTAACGTGCTACATGATGCAACCCATCTGCGAAATACCCTACAACGTCTGTCACGGTTACTGAAAGCGGGTGGATGGTTGCTGATTATTGAATCAACGAAATCCGAAAGCGCGATGCAACTCGCCAGTGTCGGCTTTATTGAAGGTATTAATGCCTGGAGTGATGATCGCGGTGATAGCGCATTAATGGCGCTTGCTGATTGGCGTCAATGTCTGGAGAAATCCGGCTATCGGGTTTCATTGGAATGGCCGGGGCAAGATGGGCCAGAACTGCATCAACAACTGATTCTGGCGCGGTCTGAACGGCAAGCGCGGCTTGATGTCAGTGAAATAGCGGCGCAATTTTCCACTTTGCCTTACTCATTGCATGTTCAACAACAAGAACAATTACCGCTAATCGTGACCGCTAAAGAGAGCGTGGTACAATCATCAACTCCAGAAACAGTACAATCTGAAACAGCAGATGACCAGCTCCATGATATAGAACAGCAGGTAATCGCACTCTGGTGTTCACTGCTTCCTCAACCAATACAGCGGCACAGTGACTTTTTCCAGAGTGGCGGTGACAGCTTAATTGCTACCCGGATGGTGGTGCAATTGCGTCGTCAAGGTTACAAACAGGCAAATCTGCAACAACTGTTTGAGCATCCTAAGTTGAGTGAGTTTTGTCGTACCTTGCGAGTAGTTGAAGCAACACCCGCTACACAGGTTATTCCACTTGAGACTAAGCCAGCATCGGAGCAGACGCTTCCACTTACTGCATTGCAATATGCTTATTGGTTAGGCGAAAGCCAACTGTTTCAGTTTGGTAACGGTATTGCGCATTTCTACGCTGAACTGGCTATCAATGATCTTGATCTACCTCGTTTCACTACTGCCTGGAACCGTGTGATCAACCATCATGCGCAATTACGTGGCTATGTGAAGGAGGGACAATATCATATTTTGCCGGAAGTTCCCTGCTATACCCCGACGGTAATCGACTGCCGCAACATGATGCCGGATCAATGCGGGACAAAACTCGCTGATGCCCGTGAAACCTTGCGTACTAAAGGTGTTCCTAGCGATAACTGGCCGCTGTTTGATTTAACTCTATATCATACTGATGACCGGACACATTTATTGCATTTGACTATCGACCTGTTGGTCGCTGATGGTAAAAGTTTGACGTTAATCCTGGGCGATTTGCAACGTGGATATCAGGAACCTAACTGGCAGCCAGAACCACCAGCAGCGATGATTAGTGACTATATTCAAGCACTGGAAGATGAGAAAGCCGGGGAAACTTGGCAACAAAGCCGGCAATACTGGCTTAAGCGCTTACCTTATCTGCCTGATGCTCCTGAATTACCATTAAAAGATCATCAGTCACAACAGCTTAATCAACAATGTCTGACAGGCTATATCAGCCCACAGCAATGGCAGCGTTTGCAACAGCGTGCGGCAGAACATCGAGTGTCACCGTCACAGGTTATGCTGACGTTATTCACTCATATTCTGGCGGTATGGAGCAACAGCGAGCATTTCACCATCAATGTCCTGCATGGCAACCGGCTGTTAATGCCACAACATTGCGATACGCTGGTAGGAAATCTGTCCACCACGTCATTATTGGAAGTGGATTTACGCAATAACACTGGATTCAGCGACGCGGTAAGTCGGGTACAGAAACAGTGGTTAGCTGATCTGCAACATGCGCTATTTGACGGCCAGTTGGTGCTCAGAGAGAAAAATCAGCACCGCCACAATCTGAATGCCGGCATGCCGATCGTGTTCAACGATACAACCGGCACGGCGGGTCAAGGGCCATCAGGGTTAGGAACGCTGAATCTTTTTGGCGCGCAAACACCGCATGTTTATCTCGATTGTATGCTGATTTCCAGCTCAGACGGCGGCGTTATCATTCAATGGGCAATTTTGCCGCAACTGTTCCAGTCACAAGTTGCAGAAAACATGTTTGCTCATTATCAGGCTAGCGTCGTCGCTCTGCTTGAATCCGATTATCACTGGAGCGCCCCACTGCCAGAGTGGCTTCCGGTAAGTGATCGGATTTTGTGCCAAAACAGTAACGCGACAAAGGAAGTTTTTCCGCCGCATACGCTTTGTTCGTTGATTGAGCAGGCGGTAAACCGCTACCCGCAACGTACCGCTGTAGTCGATGCTGATCGTCAAATCGATTACCGCACTTTGTGGTCACAAAGTCTGGCGCTGGCCGCCCATCTACAAGCGCAAGAAAATCAGCATTCGTCTCTGATTGGCGTGGTGATGGAAAAAGGTTGGCAACAGATTGTCGCGGTTGTAGCGATTTTATTGGCGGGACGGGCTTATCTGCCTATTGATGCCAGCTATCCGCAACAGCGCATCCATCAGCTATTGGCATCAGGAGAAGTTGATACTGTATTAACTCAACCTAAGTTTGCTCAACAGATGAGTTGGCCTGATGGTGTACAGATTATCTCTCTGGATGAAATGTTACTTAACCGCTTGCCGGAAAATACCGGTGAACAGCGCTTGTCTGCTTGCCCTGAGGATTTGGCTTATGTGATCTTCACATCAGGCTCTACTGGCAAACCGAAAGGCGTGATGATAGATCATCGGGGAGCAGTTAATACCATCCTTGATATTAACCAACGTATTGCCCTCAATGAACACGATAGCGTACTGGCAATCTCAGAATTGACATTCGATCTTTCAGTTTATGACCTGTTCGGTACTTTAAGTTGCGGGGCAAAACTGGTTATTCCTTCTCCTGGTGACAGCCGACAACCCGACAAATTACTGACGTGGTTACAGCAAGAATCGGTCACAGTTTGGAACTCCGTTCCGGCATTTGTGCAGTTGCTTGAGGAATACGCCAGAGATTATCCACATTCCTTGGATAGTTTGCGTTGGGTATTGATGAGCGGCGATTGGATACCGACCAGCTTGCCGGAAAAATTGTCTGCCCTTCACCCTGCGCTGAATCTTCTCAGTTTGGGCGGTGCAACCGAAGCATCAATTTGGTCGATTGCCTATCCTATCGTTCAGATTGATCCAAACTGGCGCAGCATTCCATATGGAAAGCCACTGGCTAATCAGACTTTTTATGTACTTAATGCAACGCTTTCACCCTGCCCGGTCTGGGTAACAGGGGAACTTTATATTGGCGGACAAGGGTTAGCTTTAGGTTATTGGGCTGATTCAGAAAAAACCGTCCAAGCCTTTATTACTCATCCTCAAACGGGTGAACGGTTGTACCGTACCGGTGATTTAGGGCGCTGGCGGCCAGACGGTAATATTGAATTTTTGGGGCGCAATGATCACCAGATTAAAATTCGTGGTTACCGGATTGAGCTAGGCGAGATCGAACATCGCTTATGCGAGCACCCGGCTATACAGCAAGCGTTAGCGTTTGCGCATACTACGTCAACCGGTGCATTGCAACTTGTTGCCGGTGTGCGTTTATCTGCACCGTTATCTACAGAACTTTTACCGGTTCTGCCTCATTGGTTGCAACAGACTTTGCCTGTTTGGATGTGTCCGCAGCGATTTATCGTTCTTGATGTGCTTCCGGTATCCGACAACGGCAAAATTGACAGACACGCATTAGCTGCCTTGGTTGACGAAGCTGCACAGGAGGTCAATCCAACATCAGTTGCTCTCAGTATGACAGAACAAGCTGTGTTGAACCTTTGGCAATCGGTATTGGAACGACAAACTATCAGTGTGCATGAGAGTTTCTTTACGCTAGGTGGAGATTCTTTGGCAGCAGTGCGGTTAATGGTGAAAATTAATCAGGCATTTAACCGTCAATACCCACTCAGTCTGCTGCAAACTTACGATACCGTACACTCTTTGGCTGACTTTATTGAACATCAGCCAGAAAACCCTTGCCAAGGGGTAATCTTGAATGAGGGAAGCGTTGAGCAACCAGCCTTGTTTATCGTACATCCTATTGGCGGGCATCTGTTGGGGTATCGCCATTTGGCGGCTAATTTCGGCGACCAACGCATGATCGGACTGGCGTTTTCGCCAGATAATTTAAATACCGATATCCCTTCCGTGGCGGCGTTGGCGGCTGATTATATCAGTCAAATCCGCGCTTTCCAGCCGCAAGGACCTTATGCTTTGGCAGGTTGGTCTTTCGGTGGATTGGTGGCCTATGAAATGGCTCATCAATTACGAGCGATGGGTGAAAGTGTTTCTCAATGTATCTTAATTGACAGCTTTGCGCCAAATGTGCGCACCGATTTGACGCTGAATGAAACATTTTGTCATCGTCATTTCCTGCTCGATTTGCAGGGACAATTCCCCGGTTTGACGCTGGATAATCATATTGTCGCTGCCGATACGGAGACGTTCCTTAATGCACTGCACGATGCCTTGCCACAATCTGCACAGATTGATAGCTCGCTGACCGCACTTTATAACGTGTGGCGCCATAACTTGAATGCGTTGCTTGACTACTGTCCGCCGCAGACTTCTCAGCCTTTCGGGCTGATTCGGGCAACACAGGCATTACCTGATTTTATGGATTATCTCGATCCAACGACCATCGCCTCAAGCGATCTTGGCTGGCAGGCTTTTGGACCAGTCCATGTGACACAACTTGCGGGCGATCATTACACCTTGTTCCAACATGAACATGTTGGTTCACTGGTTACCTGTCTGAAAGATATCTTGAATTCAGTACCAACCACTAATCTTGTTAAGGAGAACATATGATAAAGCCACGGCGGGTTCTGATTGTCGGTTCAAAATTTGGCGAATTGTATCTTAATGCATTCCTACAGCCTCAGTCTGGTCTGGAACTGGCTGGCATTTTGGCACAGGGCAGTACTCGCTCGCAGCAACTTGCGCGTGATTTCAATGTGCCGCTATTCCGCTCATTGGATGAGCTGCCAGACGATATTGATATTGCCTGTGTGGTAATACGGGCGGAGGTTATTGGCGGCAAAGGCGATCAGCTTACTCAGGCGCTTTTGGCGCGTGGAATTTCTGTCATCCAGGAACATCCCCTTGATGCCGAAGCTATCAAAGGGCATCAATTAACTGCAAATAAACATGGCGCTCTATTTTGGGTAAATAGTTTTTATAGCCAATGCGATGCGGGAAGAAGTTGGTTACACGCGGCGCGGCAGATTAGTCACTTATCACAGCAGCGTCCAGTGAGCGGTTATCTGACAACCAGTCGCCAATTGCTGTTCTCCGCGCTCGATCTGTTGTTACAGGCATGTCACTGCCCGGAACAGATGGAGATAGTCTATGTCGGTCAGCGAAGCAGCGCATTTCATTGCTTTGAACTTAGCTTTGCAGGAACAACAGTAACATTGAACGTGCAATCCTATCTGGACCCGAGAGATCCCGATATGCACAATCTGGTGATGCATAAAATGACGCTGATTTGGCCTGCCGGTTATCTTACGCAGGAAGCCAGTTACGGGCCGGTCATTTGGACTCCCGTCCTTCATGCTCCTGATCATCTGAATAACGAGCAAAGCCTCTACCTGAATGCCAGTCAGCCGGATGGTAACTATTTGCACCAGGCAACATCACAAATTCTTTGTCCGGCGACCAAAAACTGGATGACGGCATTTGAATGTGATGGCGCTAAAGGTGTGGCATTTCTACTCAATGCCTTGAGTTCTGTATTGAACGGCGCTCCTTGCCCGTCTGCTTTTGCTTACGATTATCAACTGCGGTTAGCAGGTTTATGGCAACAAATTTTGCGCATTATGGGAGAGCCTATTACTCAGGACTTGCCGCCCCCTGTTTGGATTGAGCCGGCAAAATTGATGTTAACTAAGGAAGAATGTTGATGACGTGGGTACTCCCTATACACCCGATGATTCGTTCATGCCTGACGACTCACGGCAAACCCAAATACACGCTGCTAATCTGCCCCTTTGCCGGGGGCAGTACTAGTGCATTCCAGCACTGGTCTACACTGGAAAATTCAGAGATCGCGGCTTCATTGGTGATTTACCCCGGACGTGACAGCCGCATGAATGAAAATGCTGTCACTAGTATTGCGCCATTGGCGCAATCACTTTCTGACCTGATGGCATCATTCACCTCCGCACAGAGAGAGAACTTGATACTTGTCGGTCACAGTATGGGCGCTCAAGTCGCTTTTGAAACTTGTCAACGCCTTGAGCAACAAGGTTGTTCGCCCAAAGCGTTAGTACTTTCGGGGTGTCATGCTCCTCATTTGCAATCTCGCCGTCAACTTAGCGGATTACCTGATCATGAGTTTCTCGAACAATTGGTTGATATCGGCGGTTGCAGTCCGATTTTGCGAGAAAATCCTGGTTTGCTTGAGCTGTTTTTACCGATGCTGCGGGCTGATTTTCTTGCTACAGAACGTTATCACCGGGTCATGCAGACTGATGCTGTAAAACTGCAAACACCAACATTGCTGCTTTATGGCAGTGAAGACAAAGAGGCTTCCGCGATAGAAGTTCAGCAGTGGCAGCAATGGCTTGCAGATGGAAATCAACATTTTGCACATTGCTGCAAACAAGTTGAAGGCGACCATTTTTATATTACTCAAGAACCTGAAAGTTTTATTCGTCACATTACACAATTTATACAATATGTACAGGAGTTTGCATAATGGCACCTTTTTCTATTCCAGGGAAAACACTTACTATGACGCCAGACTATCTTTGGAATGGCAAAACGTTGGACCAACAACTTGCCGGGTGGTCTGGTATTTGGGGCGATAAAACAGCGCTGATCTATCAAGAACAACAACTAACTTACCGTGAATTGCACCAATCCGCAGAGAGATTGGCCAGCGGATTATTTCGTCGTGGGGTCCGTCGCGGGGATAACGTTATGGTACAACTGCCTAATCGCATCTCCTTTGTCGTTACCTGTTTTGCCCTGTTTAGGCTCGGCGCTCATCCGGTGTTATTAATGCCGACACAGCGGACACATGACGTTCATGCCCTTTGCCAAATTGCACGCCCGGTCGCTTACATTATTCCTGATTGCATCCATGATTTTGACTATCGGGAAATGGCACGAGAAATTGCGGCATCTTGTCCCGATTTGAAACACATTATTGTTGATGGAGTGGCGGAGGAATTTACCGCATTGGCCTCCATTGATGATGAACCGGCAAATATTCCCGGTCCAAGCTATGGTGATATTGCTGTTTTATTGCTTTCAGGGGGAACGACAGGGACGCCGAAATTAATTCCCCGTACTCACGATGCTTATACTTATGATTTTGTGCTCTCTGCGCGCCTGTGTGCAGTAACCACGGAAAGTGTTTATTTAGCTGTGCTGCCTGTTGCACATAACTTCACATTAGGCAGCCCCGGTATTTTGGGTACCCTTTCTCAAGGCGGCAGTGTTCTTCTGAGTGATACCGCCAGTTGTGATGAAGCCATGCCATTGATCGAACAATATAAGGTAACCCATCTGGCATTAGTGCCGGCTCTGGCACGGCTCTGGGAACAGGCTCGCGATTGGGAACAAAGCGATCTTTCCTCCCTGCGCTGTTTGCAGGTCGGTGGCGGCAGGTTAACGCCAGAACTGGCGGAACAGGTAATAGCACGCCTTGGACCTTTGCAGCAGGTGTTTGGTACAGCGGAAGGATTACTCTGTTATACCCGATTGGATGATCCTCATGAGGTCATTATTAATACTCAAGGACGTCCGTTATCAGAAGAAGATGAGATCAAAATTGTTGATGCCAATTTGCAACCTGTAGCACCCGGTGAGGTAGGAGAACTGATTACACGTGGCCCCTACACCATTACGGGATATTACCGTGCAGAACAGCATAATACCGTGGCTTTCACCACCGATGGATTCTATCGTACTGGCGATCTGGTGCGTATGACCTCAGACGGCAACCTGATCGTTGAGGGCCGAATTAAAGAGCAGATTAATCGCAGCGGCGAGAAAATTTCGACCCAAGAAGTTGAAACCTTGTTGCTGCAACATCCTGACATTGATGATGCCGTTGTCATTTCTGTGCCTGATGAACTGTTGGGTGAACGAACCTGCGCCTGTTTACCTAACAATGGCAATCAACCAGAACCGGTGCAGATAGAGGAATTTCTACAGCAGAAAGGGGTTCAGCGTCATAAAATTCCTGACCAATGGTTGTTTGTCCCATATTGGCCGTTAACTACGGTGGGAAAAATTGATAAACGCCGTTTGGTACAGATGGCACAAGCAGAACATGGCTGTTCAATGCAGCAATATCATGAACAAACCGTCTCAATTGCCAGCACTCCGTTAGATTTGGTTACGCATTTGCTTTCGGATGACAATGCACGACCTTATATGCTTTATGAAGTAAAAGGTGAATGGTCATTGGGGATAGGCTGTGCGGCGACTATCAGTGCGGACGCATCGGGGCAATTGATTGATTCACAGGGTAATCGTCATCCATACGATATCAGCACATTGAGCCAAAAACTGGAACAGGCGCTAAGCGCCCTCCCCATTCAGGATTGGCGGGCCTATGGAAGAACTTTATTTGAGTTCTCTCATATGACCTATGGGTTGCCATTAGCACAACAAAACGAAGCGTTAATAAAAATCACTATTCCACAACATGAATTACGCATAACTCAAGGACAGGTTCTGATACGAACACTTGAAGAAGGTCAACTCGCCATACTAAGTGAGAAAATTAGCCAGGCTGATCAATTAGGCACACCCGTTTTCTCATGTACAGAAGATATGGCAATCATTAATAAGCCAGACGCGGCGAAACATTATCAGGATAACGTCGCCAATGCGGTTAAGGATATTGCTGCGGGCCACTACCAGAAAGTGATCCTGTCACGTCGGGTTGAACTTGGCTCAGACATTGATATGCCACACAGTTACTGGTTAGGTCGTCAGGCTAATACACCTGCCCGCTCCTTCTTCTTACGGGATGAAGACTTCTCTGTTTATGGTTTCAGTCCAGAAACCGTGGTTGAAGCAGATGGCTCAGGTTGGGTCAGCACGCAACCATTGGCTGGAACTAGAGCATTGACACATGACAAAGATCAGGACCAACGATTGAGAGCAGATTTGCTTTCTGACCCGAAAGAGATTTCTGAACATGCCGTTTCGGCCAAATTGGCATTAGAGGAACTGGCGCCGATTTGTCAGGCTGAAACACTTTGTGTGTCAGAATTTATGGCGATTCGTGAACGGGGTTCAGTACAACATTTGGCATCACGGGTCAAAGGATTACTGCAAACAGACAAAAATCGTTGGGATGCGTTTATCGCCCTATTCCCGGCAGTAACCGCTTCTGGGATACCAAAAAAACCTTCTTTACAAGCAATTTCACGTTATGAAAGCGAACCACGCCGGCTTTATAGTGGCTGTGTCATGTTATTGGATAGCTCAGGTAAACTGGATGCAGCGCTGGTATTACGTTCTCTCTATCAGCATCAAGGGCGCAGTTGGCTTCAGGCGGGTGCAGGCTTGGTAAGAGATTCAAAACCAGAAAGAGAATGGCAGGAAACTTGTGAAAAACTTGACTGCATTATGAAATACGTTCGCCCTTATTTTGGCAAAAAAGAGTAAAGAAGTAATAACACTTCCGGGAAAACCAGAGCTGTCTCTGGTTTTCCCTAGACGACTAATTTTCTACTATGCTTAACAGGTCACCTCTAATTTTTCCTTCCGTGACAACCAGTAGCTTAAAAAACTAACAAATAGATATCAGCTTGCAACTATTCCTGCTGGTACCCATTTTACCTGGAGGCAACAAATATGTTCTCTCGTCGTGATATCTTGAAGGCATCCGCAATTGGCGCGGCGGCTGCTAGCATGGGCGGTATGATTAAAGCTGCCGCTGCTGATGAACAACATAATACAGTCACTGCTGGTAATAATAAACCGCCAACAAATGCCAAAAGTTTGTATAAATATAAATTCACCGATAGCAAAAAACGGATATTGGAAAATGGATGGGCACGGGAAGCTACAGTAGAACAATTTCCGATATCTGAAGGTGTTGCTGGTGTTGATATGTTACTTAAACCGGGTGGTGTCCGTGAACTTCATTGGCATGCTATTGCCGCTGAATGGGCATATATGCTTGAAGGTCATGCGCGTATTACCATTATCGACCCGGAAGGCAAAAGTGAAGTAGCCGATTTTGGTCCCGGCGATATATGGTATTTTCCTAAAGGTCATGGTCATTCTATTCAGGCGCTTGCAGATGGCGCGCATTTTATTCTGGCTTTTGATAACGGGCACTTCTCAGAATTTGGCACTTTCAGCATCACTGATTGGATAACGCATATGCCGAAAGAGGTGCTTGAGAAAAGCGTCAACATGCCGGCATCTGTTTTTTCTAACATTAAACAGGGTGAAGCTTACATCGTCGGTGGCCCTATCCCGCCAAAACTTCCCTTGCCCGCTGACGATGGAGGATTGAACGATGCTCCACTCACCCACCGTTATGAACTATTGAAGAACAAACCCTTCTTTGAGAACGATGCGGGGAGTATTTATCGGGCATCATCGAAAGAATTTCCTATTTCTACAACAATCACCGGTCTCATAGAAACAGTCAAACCTGGTGCAATACGTGAACTACATTGGCACCCGAATGCCAACGAGTGGCAATATTACATTTCAGGCAAAGGACGTATGACCGTGTTTAGTTCCCACGGACACGCACAAACCGCAAAATATGGGCCAACTGATGTTGGTTATGTGCCACAAGGATTTGGTCACTATATCGAAAATATTGGCGATGATGATCTTACAGTGCTGGTTGTACTGGATAATGGTATTTACGAAGATATTTCACTCTCTGATTGGCTAGCTAAAACTCCGTCTTATCTGCTGGCGGATAACTTCAATAATAAGCCTTCCGACTGGGCGGATCGTCCTAAGGATAAGTTAGTTATATCACGCCGTAGGAGTTGAGATATTACACCGTGGTATATTGAAGAAACTTACATAACCTTGTATATCAGAAATAGCCTCGTTTACACGGGGCTTTATTTACAGTAGTGGAAATGATAAGAGGTCGATGTTAATACCAGAACCTCGGCCAGACTACTGATGTAATCGCCGTTATTGAGCAACGGCGTAGCGAAATCAGTGCAGTACTGGATGTAGATATTACACTTAAAGATTTACCTGATATAATTTATGATGTCATATCACGATTATGAAGGAAGTATTGAATGTTCCAAATTAAAAAAGCGCCTATAACAACAATATTTATAGTATGTGTGACAATTGTTTACTCCACATTTGTTTCATATTCATTAACAGGTAATTTTATCGGCAAAATAAGTATTATAGATTTAGAGAGATATGGAGGATTAACACCAAATAGATTATATGAATTTGAATATTGGCGACTTCTGGTTTCTCAGTTCATACATGTTAAACAACTGCATATGGTCTACAATGTGTTATCACTTTCCATTCTAGGAATTTTATTAGAAAAACATCTTGGATCTAAATTTTTCTTAGTTTTATGGTTTACTTCTGGTGCTTTGGGAACTCTTTATAGCACTAACTTTGTTAGTTATCCTTGGAATATTGGCACAGGAGCATCACAAGCTGTTTTTGGCGTATCTTCCTTTGCATTGCTGTTGATTTTTGTCAAAGAGCATACCTCTAGTATATTAAAGTTTGCTGTTGTTTTTTCCATGCTGCCGGCAATGGCTTTAGATTTTATTTATGCTCACTACCCTAAGCCAGGTCATGTTCTTTCTATTTGTATTGGGCTTGCAATGAGTTTGTTTTTCTATAGGAAAAATAAATCTTATTTTGATAATATTTCCATTTGAAAATAATAATTATCCACATTTAGCCCATAAGGCGTTTTACCTTTCAAGCCACTGTGTGGTCTGTGATAATTGTAAAACGCCTTCCATTTAGCCAATACACTTTACTGCCAAGAAGATATTACTGTAAGAAACCGACTCTCCCTGTCAATAACGTTAGATGGTTATAATTTTTGATGTTATTTTTGATTTCCGTAACAAAACACATAATATATATGACAGGATAAAAGCCAGCAAAGAATAGGCTATTATGTAAACATATATATTTATGTAATTAAATTTTTCTAAAAATAAATTATGGACAAATTCGTTATGTATTTCAATAACAAAAATATTGTGAACGAGATATATACCTAGTATATTCTTGCTAATGTCATTCATTAATGATGGTATTTCGTTGATATTCAAATTAACCAAGAATAAAAACAGGCAAACCGAAGAAACCTGAAGGAATATATTATAAAACTTCCCATAAAAGAAGATCATCCCCGTTCTGGATGAAATAATTGATAAAGATATCAATGATATAATAGAAAATACTAGAAGCATTATATGTTTACAGGAAAAAGCCTTTATTTGAGGTTTAGTTAGCCCTAAATATCCGCCTATCAAGAAACTAATCAAACCCTCAACTTGGAACGGAAGCAAAATATTGAATGGGATTAGGGAAAAAGAGAATTGGTAATCTGTTAGTGCATTCAGTAATGTAAGATTAGAAATAATAAGCATTATGACAAGTATTTTCATAATCCCCTTTGCATTTGTTTCATTAAATGTATTACGCATTAGTGGTGTTAATATATATAGAGAGACAATTGCAAATATAAACCATAAATGGGTGGCGTCAGATGTGGTTCTACTAACATTAATATAATTTAAAAAATCAACAGTAGGTACTGTTGTAAATTTACTGATAAAACATGTGTCATACAGATAATAAAAGATAAGCCAAAACAACAATACGGTTAATATCCCTTTGGCTTTATTAATGATGTAATCCACCTGCTTTTCATGTTTGTTATTTAGTAAGAAATAACCACTGCACATAAAAAACAACGAGACTCCCAACTGACCGATCTGCCTAAAAAAATACAAAACCACGTCATTATCATCGCGCAACAAGAAAAATAAAGTAACGTGAGAAATTACAACGAAAAATATAGAAACGATCTTTAATAAATCTATGGTTAATATTCTCATTATTTGTCTCTTAAATGGATAAAATGAAGTTTGAAATTTTTGGGGCAAGCCTGGCCATACCTATTTTTGATGGATGCAAACCATCGGACACTGTGCCCAAGCTATTGCTGGTCATAATATCGATATTTCCTTCATTGAATCCAGATTGTTTTAACAAATCCAGATATGGGATGGAGTGTTTTTCGCAAATTTCCCGACAAACGTTGCAATAGTCAGACAAGTAGTACCCTTTGGCGTTTTTACTATTCATACCTCTTTGTACTGATATTGGCGTTGTTATAATAAACCCTATTCTCGCTAATGGGTATTTTTTGGTAATTCCAGTCATTAATAACTTCATCCCCCCAATAAATGTCAGAGAGGTTTTGTCTTTATAATCACCTATTTCCACCCCTCCATAGGAGCCGAAATCAAATCCAAAATCATTTACCCCTCCCCATATTGTAATAACATCTGGATTGCTTCCCATTTTTTCATATCTTAAACAAATGGCTGAATTGTCATTTTTATCTTTTTGGGCTATGCATGTTCCCCCTATTCCGTAGTTTTTCCATTCTTTTAGACCTAAACTTTTAGTCACTATTGGTTGATACCACCCTCTTTCAGTTATACTGTCTCCGAGGGTAAACCAACACCCTCCCTGCAAATGCGATTGAATATAAGACATTCACTTTCATCCTTCTAAAAATAAAATGTAGACCGACTGGCTTTCTATCAGTATCGAATGTTAGCTGGAATGGACGCAGGCGTTTCATAGAGTGGCGTCCGGATATTCGGCGAGAAGCCGTTGTGTTTTATTGGTAGTTTGGTCTGTATGACGAGTCATCATCCTGATCCCATGTAAATCATGTCCGTATGAGGATCGCTGACCGGATAGTGAAAATGAATTTCGTCACTGCGGCTGGATCTCGGATAAAGTTGTCTCATATAAATAGTACGATATCAACCTCTTTTACAACCCTTCAATCGTATACATTTATAACAGACATACGGATTGGCTATTATTGTCAGGCACTAAAAAATGCCGATAGAGATAATTAGTTTGCTAAATAAATGGCTGATAAATTAGCTAAGGAGAAAAATGGATCTGAAACATAATATTGAATTACTGACCACCTGAGTTTAATAACAAAAATGCCGATCTTGAATATCGGCATTTTGCAGCGAAAGAGGAGATTAATTTAATGCTTTAACATTTCAATTTTATCCCGGCTCAGTCCGGTACTGGTGACAATAATGTCCAGACTGACACCATGTCGTAATAATGCGCGAGCCGTTTCCAGTTTACCTTCCTCTCTACCTTCTTCTCTACCTTCTGTTCGGCCTTGCTCGCGCCCTTTTTGTTCAAGCTGTTCTGCAATAGTCATCAACATTGTTTCATGCTCCGGAGACTGTTCAATCAGTTGATGGACAAATTGGGAGAGATCCAGCGTATGTCCATTCAGTAAAATATAGCTTAACGCAATATTGCGTTGCTCAACTGTATTATACCCTGCATTCAAGAGTTCCACCAATTGGGGGACCCATTCCAGCATATCCCTACAACGAATATGTTTTTGCACCAGCTCCATCAGCGCAACCCCTTTATGTGTCAGGATTTCTTCATCGCTGAGCACACTGACGTCCACCAACGGAAACGCCTGACGGTATAAGCGAGCAGCCTGTTCAGGGAGCGCAAAACAATCCAGCCACCGGTTTGAGTAAGGATAAGGTCGAACCTCGCCATGATAAAACAGCAGAGGCGCCACCAAAGGGAGTTCAGTATGGCCTTTTTTCAGGTGAGCCGCCATCGCTGACATGGCGTAATACATCAACCGCCAGGCCATCAACGGGTCAGGGGTGGACTGATGTTCAATCAGACAGTAGATATAACCTTGTCCCTGGGTTGTTTCAACCGAATACAGCACATCACTGTGCAGTTGACGCAAATGCCGGTCCACAAAACTGCCGGGTTCCAGTTTCAATGTGGCTAAATCACACAACGACTGGATCTCTTCGGGCAGATAAAGGGATAAAAACTCCCTGGCCGTTTCAGGCTGCGTTAAAAAATGTTTGAATAATGCGTCATGGTGAGGCCGTTTTTCTTTCTTTGCCACAATCCGTTTCTCTGTCTTATCAGTTAGTCATCGCTGCTCATCGCCAAGGCTATAATATCTCTGGAAGACCCGCAACCAATGAACAACATATTATCATCTGCCTCCGGCCAATCAATGAGTTCCATTACTGAATATGATTCCCTCTTCAGAACCTTTCTTTTCGGTGATTATCCATTACCATGAATAGTGTTATCGCCTTTTGGCTATTGTTAACCGTATCCACCACATTTATCCTCTTAAACACCAACCGTTATCCCATTTTTATAAAAAACTACGTTTGATTATGCACAAAATGGGATAACCATATATTTAAAATGAGAGGATAAAATGTCTGATTCCAGAGTGGAACGTAACAAAGCTGTTTTCCGCTTATTACTTGAAGATGCAATGCCGAATTGGCCATCCAGATCGGTTACGGTCTCAAGCTCAATTAATTTGCATCATCTTTTCTCTGCAAAGATTAATTGAGTCTCTGCTTGATTAATTTATCCCCTTGGGATGCAGTCTGGGGATAAGCATTAATACTGTCCCTGCCTTTAATCTCCCCATTATCCGTTAAAAAATGAGAGCTGTGATATGAACGAGACCATTGAACTCCTGCTTAACCACAGAAGCGATCGTAGTTTTCTTGATAAAAATATTCCGGAAGATGTACTCGATAACATTATTAAAGCGGCTTACCGCGCCCCTACCTCAGTTCATTCCCAACAGGTATCAGTGATTGTTACCAGAGACCAGAAGACCAGAGAAAAAATCACTGAACTTTCCGGAGGTCAGAAATGGATAGCACAGGCGCCGGTCTTCCTGACATTTGTTCTGGATCTGTATAAGACCCACAGGGGCCTTGAACTTGTCAGAGAAAAACAGTTGGCTCATACCAGCATCGAAGGCATTATTTCCGGTAGCCAGGATGTGGGGATTGCGCTGGCTTCTTCCATGATAGCGGCTCGTTCTCAGGGACTGGGTGTGGTGCCTATTGGTGGTATCAGGAAAAACCCGGCACAGATTATTGAACTGCTGGAGCTGCCGGAAATGACCTTCCCTGTTAATGGCCTGACCATAGGTTACGTGGATAAGCCCGCGTACCTTAAACCTCGTCTTCCCCTTGCCTCGTTCAGCCATGATGAGAAATATGCTAAAGGGGAGCTCAACACGATGATCGAAAAACATAACGACGAGCTTACGGCGCATTGGCAATCTATTTCACGGGAGGAAGGGGAAAACTGGAGCGCAACCGTCGCTGGTTACTACAACCGGATATATTACCCCGACATCTTACCAACGCTGTTAAAGCAGCATTTTGAGTTAGACAAATAAACCGAAGCGGAGCATAGACTCCGCTTTTTTATCTCTGCAAGAGACGGGAGCTAAGAGAATAATGTCTGGATTTGAAAGAAAAATGGGACAATACTGTTATCTGTATTCATCCTCATGCACAATCAAAACATTCACTTCTTAATCAGGTGGTTACATGAATCAGTTACTGGCGATACGTGCTTATATTCGCGTTGTTGAAGCTACCTCGTTCAGCCGTGCGGCAGATCAACTGGAACTTCCCCGCTCAACGGTAAGTAAACTCATTACGGATCTGGAAAAGCACCTCGGCGTAAAACTCATTAACAGAACCACTCGTACAGTCACGGTCACGGCTGAAGGAAAGGAATACTATTGTCATGCAGTAAAAGTTGTTGCCGACATTGACGCTGCGGACAATGCTGTCAGGGTTAAGAAAAATAAGCCACAGGGACATCTACGTGTCGATGTGCAGGTTTCTTTTGCCCATAACTTGCTTATTCCGGCGCTTCCGGAATTTCATCGGGAATACCCGGATATTACTATTGCTCTGGGTATAAACGATAAAACCATCAATATTGTTGGTGAAGGTGTCGATTGTGCAATCAGGGCCGGAAAAATTCAGGATTTGTCACTTGTAGCCCGTAAAATTACTGATATGGAGTACGTAACCTGTGCTTCCCCTGCATATTTAAAAAGCAATGAGGTGCCGCAAACGCCTCAGGAGGTAAAAGAGCAACATAAAAAAATTACTTATTTCTCTTCCACGACTGGGAAAATCGTTCCTCTCACTTTCACCAGAAAAGAGGAAACTATAGAAATTGTTGATAGCCAATTCTCGGCTAATGAAGGTGATGGAGTGATTAATCTTATGCTCGCTGGATTGGGTATTTCCCAACACCTGAGGGCTTTTGTGCAACCGCATCTGGATTCTGGAAGGCTTGTACATATACTGAAAGACTGGTACCAGCCGCCTCTGCCTTTCTATGTCGTTTACCGACAGAATACTCACCAGAGCACCAGATTTAGTGTCTTTATTAATTGGCTAATTGAACGTTTCGGGCAACCCCAAACTTTTGTATCAGGTCATATTAATCTTTAATGCGAAAAGCCCACTATATTTGGCCTGTTCAAAAAGGAATCTACCAAGATAAATGTTGGTCTATAGGTGAAATGGTACTAAACCCGGCGGGGATAATTCTATTTATTGAAGAAGTTATTCCCATTAGTCCATCAGTATTGAATTCTTTTCCTTATATCATTATTTCAATATGCAATCTAATTACTCTTTACTAATTAGATTATAAAGCTGGATAATTATTTTGGAAATAAAAAGAAAAGCCGAATATATCTAACTAAACTTATCTAATCAAAAATGATGAAAAACTAATTATATGTTTAATGACTTTATCAAGGAAATGAAAAGATATTTTTCTAATACTGTCCGACGATTCTTGACATTCCATAATGGGCTTCTAGTCTTTATACATCATTTGAGTGTCTGACCTAAAACTTGAACATTCCAATCCTGAATGTCGGGATTGGAAATTCACAATCTAATATAAATACAGGTCCAACTATGAATCCATTTGATCATGTAGTCCCTATGCGAAAAGAAGAATTGCACCGTGTTCCCGCTGCACAGAGTACGTCCAATCGTTTTGCCGATGCTGAAATCCCGCAACACCCGTGGATGGCTCCGAACGACTTCGGGAGCCCGCACCAGGATAGCTGGTGTTCCGAGTCCGTGTCGCTCAACGGTCCCGTTAACGACAATCTTCTGCTTATCGAGCAGTACAACCCTTTCGGATACACGCCGAACATGGTTTGTAATAGCTAGAATCAAATGGTGGGCGTCTCGCTGGAATACGACACATCCCAGTTCTGGGTAGTGGTGTTCGACGAAAACTGCAACATCATTTCGGCCACGCCTGCGGGAAAGCTTTCCACTGATATCTTCATCTTCGGCGGCGGCTACTTTTACCTGGATAACAACGACAACACGATAGTCGTACAGGACAACCAAATCGTCAGCTATCCGACAGCGGATGTGCAGCCAATAGAGGGCGAGATTTATCAGCTCACACCGAACTGGCAGAGCGCCGATATCATCGAATTGGTCACTGGTTCCGCGGAGGGCAACTCCCTCTACTCATCTCTTCCTGTTTGGGATGAGAATCGTCCGAATCTCTATTGGTGCCTGATTGCCGGTGAGTACGACTACCAGAACTACCCGAATAGCACACTCAGTTCTCCTGCATGGATAGCGGTTGTACAAATCGATCCGAACGATGGGAGCACAACGCTAATTGGCGCGAAGGAACTGGAAAAACAGTGGAACAACAATACCTTCTCTGTTGATGAGAATGGGGCTTACATCGTCACCAACGGTATCGACAACGAGGGTCTTTGTACGGAAGGGTATCTCTGGGCGTTCGGTCTGGAGGGGGATGACATCACCATTCGCTGGCAGACGCCTTACAAGAATGCCGGATACCGGAAGCCGGGTCAGACGAATATCGGTTCGGGAACTACGCCGACACTCACCAAAATGGAGGACGGGACTGAACTGGTGGGAATCACCGACAATGCCGATCCACGCCTGAATGTGGTAGTTTGTAACCGCTCGGATGGAAGTATCATCTCCGAGACCCCGTGCTTTTTGGCAATGAGGAGCGCCGACGAAGCCTCGTTGATCGGCGTTGGCGATACCTTTGTGGTCGAAAATAATTTCGGCCACTATCCGACGTGGCCATTCTCGCAGTTAGTTCCGAATGGTCCCGGTATGGAAATGATCCGCATCGACCCAGCGAATACCGAACAACCCGATGAAAAGAGATGGTCTCTGCCGGACATTCATTTTTACGCGATGAACATGCTCTGTCGCGGAAGCGGTATCATCTTCGCGCATACTTGTAACTGGTCCGATGATATCTCAGCGTCAAAAGGAGGAATGTACTATATCAGCGCGATTGACTCTTTCAGCGGCCGAGTGATTTGGCAAATTCCCCTTGGCAGAGGTACGAACTATTGTCATGAGTATGGCGGCATTTACTTCAATAGAAATGGCGATCTCTACATTGGCACCAACCAGTATCTGGTCGCTATTAAGAATTTCCAGAGCCGTTCCCAAAAGCTTAAGGAACAGGTGGCCGAAATCAGTGTGAACAATTGAGGCGATTGCATCAACCAGGCTCAGTGACCACAATCTAGCCTAATGGGAGCGAAGCTGCAAAATACAACGGTTGATTTTTTTAAATTGGATTTGCAGCTTTACTCTCACTTTGTCATCTACAGCACTTTTAAGGCTGTACTGAAATGGCAGCATTAAAATAACGGCTAGTAACTTCCATATTTAGTCCGATTGATACTTCAAAGTGATCGGCCAGCCAAAAGCCCTGTGGACCTAGTTGGAACTTGAACAATCTGGCATTTTGTTGGAATTGCAACCTTCATAGAGTAGAGAAACCACATCGCCGTTATTCCATCTGCCGACAAAGTCCATTGCTACGATTCCGAGAGTTGGTTTATCGTAGCCCGAATATGCAGGTTGGTAGGTATGAATAAGCCAATTTTTAAGGCTTTTGTTCATATAAAAAGCATAATCAAGAGTGAAATCAGGGCCACTGTATGCACTCGTGTTAGTCAGATATAGAGTATCCCCGCTATCTTTCAATGCTTTTTCGAGATGATTAACGACAAGGTGATATTTCTCCTTCTTCCCAGGATTATCATAGTGATCCTCAATGTCCATTGATGTCCAAGCTATCCCAGGCAACCCTTTATTCCTTGAAATAATAACAATTTTTCCTCTGACATCACCAAGCTTTGGAATTTGGCAGTCGTCATGAAAGAGCGGAGAGTATTTGTCCTTGTAGCGCTTGAAAATAGCATTGAATAGTTCGTCCGGTTCCTTTGATTGCTCTTGTTTGATACTCATCAAAATCGTTTCTAATGGATTAGCTTTAAGAAAATTCTCACAGTCATTAATTACCTTATCGAATATGATGTATTCATTGATGATCCCGTGATGGATGTCGAAAATCCACCTGCCCTCATAGCCATCAATGATAAATCCCCTATTATTCGTCTCAGCATGACATCGGATATCTAAATAGCGAATTCCTAGTTGCAATTGGTCTGATATTGATAAATCCTGGCATTGAACCATTCCCGATATATTCCTGTGGGCACAACTTTCATGTGTTCCCGGAATAGTGATATGACTCAAAAGTCGATTATCATCATGTAATCGTCCCATCCAAGCATTAGGAGCCCATCCTGACAGTGAATTTTCGGTTTGATGGTTAATATTTAATTTTTCATCGATATTATTACGGTTATTATCCATATTCATTTCTCACTATATTAACTTAAGTTGTCTAAGAGATATTTAGCGTATGACATAGAGCGGCATTATTATTCTCAAGTATAGCTACTATTTTGCAAAAATTAGAAACTCACTAATAATAGGAAATTAAGGCAGGTAGTTATTGAAAAATATAGTAACTATATTATTAATCATAATAGAATAAACAGACATTACCGTTATTAAAATAATGACCAGAAATCATCTTCTCCTATTATACTTACAAATCAAAATCAACATATTGGATTTTGATTTTAATTATCTCAATCATTGTATAAATCAGTAACTCAATAAATATATTATATACCCGTCATCTTTCAAGTTGCCTCTTTGTTGGCTGCGCTCACTCACCCCAGTCACATAGTTATCTATGCTCCCGGGGATTAGTTCCCTTGCCGTCGCGATGCATCTTGAAATCCATAGAGTATATATCGTAATCAATAATCTAAAGAAAATATTAAGATCAAAAATTTTTTAAAATAAATTATAGTACAAATATATTTTTGGCTATTTACCGTCAATTTTAAGGTCATGGTTTAACCGCGATCAATATACATAATTATTCTGAAAATTATAATGGATAGTGGCGCCCGATTAGTTATCACGACCTCAAAACAGAGTGAGAAAATAAAAGAAGTATTTGCAAAAGAAAGCGGTTTTAATGAAGTAAAGGTCATATCGGCAAATGAATTAATAGAGGCCCAAGAGGATGCATCTTACCGGGGCGGATCAAATCTGGCATTGCTCCAATATACCTCAGGTTCAACCGGTGAGCCTAAAGGCGTCATGGTTGGTTATGAAAATTTAATCAATAATCTGGAGGCAATAAAAAATAGGTTTTCATGTTCAGAAGATGCCTGTGGCGTCATTTGGCTTCCGCCCTATCATGATATGGGCTTATTAGGCGGTATACTCCAGCCTTTCTATAGCGGTGTTCCGGTTGTACTGATGCCGCCTACCGCAGTAATTCAGCAACCCGCACTGTGGTTAAAAGCCATTTCAAAATATAAAGCGACCATTTCCGGCGGACCTAACTTTATCTATGAACAAAGTGTTGAAAGAATAAGTGATAAGGATTTGGAGTCTATCGATCTTTCAAATTGGAAGAATGCATTTAGCGGAGCAGAGCCAATCAGAGCAGATATCCTGCAACGTTTTTCCGAACGATTTAGCTCTTACGGTTTTAACAAAGATGCTCTTTATCCCTGTTATGGGTTGGCAGAGAGTACCCTGTATGTTTCCGGGCCTGTAACTAATAACTACGGAATGAAAGTAGAGAATTTTAATTCGCGAGCATTGAGTGAAGGAAACGCTATTAAAGCCAACAGCGTGAATGGCAACACTACATTGGTCAGTCATGGCAAGCCATACGAAAATCAAGAGATTATTATCTGCAAAACTGATATGGCAGACATATTACCTGAAGGTAAAGTTGGCGAAATTTGGTTGCAGGGGCCTTCCGTAACTTATGGTTACTGGAATAATGAGAATGCTACCAGCGATGCGTTCAATCAGTATACATCAGATAATAAAGGCCCTTATTTGCGAACAGGCGATTTGGGATTTTTATTTGATGGAGAGCTATATATTAGTGGCAGGATAAAAGACGTCATTATTATCAGAGGAAAAAATCATTATCCCCAAGATATAGAAAATACGTCACAGATATCTGACACTGCGCTTATTTCAGGAGGATGTGTCGCTTTTGCGGATGAAAAAGGGGTTATCGTCATACAAGAAGTAAAAAGAAGCGACATTAAGAAAATCGATGTCAAAGAAATAATGAAGAAAATAAGAGTGAATATTACGAATAACCATGAAGTCTCTGTTAGTAAAATTATTCTTATCCGGCCGGGTGGAATACTCAAGACATCAAGTGGTAAAGTGCGTCGCAAGGCCATGCAGGAATTGTTTCTCTCTGGCAAATTAACTGTAATCGATGAATGGAATGCCCAGTCTGCAAGTCGTGATCAGCAAAACAACCATCAGGATACGAGTAGATCCTTCGTTATAAACTGGTTTGACAACTGGTTAATTCGAGAAACGGGAGAAGCGTTGCCTGATATAACGGCTGGAGAAGTTCATCTCTATAACCTCGGGATCGATTCACTCCAGAAAGCCACTTTGCTTGCCGATTTTTCAGATTTGACCTCTCACCAATTACCTTCAGATATCTTCGAGCGTCATGAATATCTGGGGTCTTTTTTAAATGAATTGGAAGCCATTTATAATTTTATCAGTGGATATAACCAACTATCGCCTGAGTTGCGCACGCAGATTACGAGTCAGCTAGAAAATGAAGGCGATCATCAGGCATTTGCAGATATTAATGCTATACCCGAAGAGTTCTTTAATCCTGTACATTTGAAAGGCGTAAAAGAAATTGAGGCTCGTCTCGAATCAATGAAAGGCGTTAGTCTCCCCTTCTTTACCACTCATGAAGGAGTGAATGGTTCTCATACAGTAATGAATGCGGAAAACTACCTCAATTTTTCTAACCATAATTATCTTGGACTGGCGCAACATCCTGAGGTTAAATCAGCCTCTATAGAAGCCATCAATCAATATGGCACCAGCCCTTCTGCGGCAAGGATTGTGGCGGGTCAACGCCCTGTTCATGTTGATTTGGAAGCAGAGATAGCGAAGTTTACCGGTCATGAGGACGCCATTACTTTTGTAAGTAGTAATTTTTGCAACGTAACCGTTATTGGCCATTTAATGCAGCGTGGCGATCTCATTTTGTACGATGAATATAGCCATGACAGCCTTCTCCAGGGCGGAAAATTGTCTCAGGCGGACATGTTGCCGTTTGCGCATAATAATTGGCAAATGGCTGATGAACTTCTTGATAAGAAAAGGAAACATTACAGGAAAGTCATGCTCTTTATCGAAGGTGCTTATAGCATGGATGGCGATATTCCTGATTTGCAGAAATTTATCGAAATAAAGAAAAAGCATAAAGCGTTGTTGATGGTAGATGAATGTCTTTCCATTGGGGTTTTGGGAGAAAGTGGACGGGGTGTTTGTGAGCATTGTGATGTCATGCCGTCTGAAATAGATATTTGTATGGGTGGAATTAGTAAAAGCTTTGCAAGTTGTGGTGGTTATATCGCTGGCAAGCGCTCCTTTATAACTTATCTACGGTATACGACGCCGGGTTTTGTTTATACCACGGGCATGCCGCCGGCTGCGGCCGCATCGGCGCTTACCGCCATTAAAGTGATACAAAAGGAAAAATACCGAGTTCATGAAGTACAAGAATTATCAAAATATTTCGTTAATAAAGCGAATGCGCTTGGCTTAGATACAGGATTCAGTAAAGATACCCCAGTTATCCCTCTTATGATCGGCGACGAGAATAAATGTATCTATATTTATCAAAAGTTGAGGGAGAATTTAATCAATGTGCAACCTATCTTGCATCCAGCCGTGCCTGAGAATAAAGCGCGTTTACGTTTTTTTATTAACTATGGACACACGGTTGAGGACATCAATAAAGTTCTTAATATCATAAAAGAGCACATTTAATTAACTTTCGATATAATGGAAACCAATAATGAGCACGATGATGAAAAAAAGAGAGCATTATAAGAACGCCTGTCTCTTTTTAGGGCATAATGCTTCAGCGGTCATATGGAATAATGCCGATGATATGTTTGCCATTGAAGATGAAAAAGAGAGTCGCTCAAAAGGTGGAGAATATGTCCCCATCCACACAATATTGAAATTGATGAAATATGACGTTGATGAATTGAATGTCATTAATTTTCTTGGCGAGGTTGATTATAACCATACGATAAAGGCTTTATGTGGCAACGATAGAGAAATATTTGAAAAATTCATAAAAAGAGTAAAGCTGTATGAATTGAAAATAAACCATCATGCTACCCATGCGATAAATGGCATCATTGAAGCCTGGGAACATCATAAAGAAAACAGCCTACCTAAAAAATACCATATATTGATTACTGATGGTACGGGAGATGATTATGAATCGACAACTCTTTATACCGTGATAATCGATAAAAACAAAGCATTGGCAGATTGCATAAAGACATTACAGCGGGTGAAAAGAATTTCCGCAGCAGATCTCTCATGCGGAATATTATTTGCCCGTGTAGTCTGCAACGCCGATACAGGTTTTTCGCCGTTAAAAGACGAATATAAGTCACTTGGTTACGAAACAGAAATAACACGCCTGTTAGACGATAATAAACTTAATAAACTCAATCGGATTATAATAAAATTATCCGATGGTTTTATGTCAAATAAGAAATATGGTTTAATGTCAGCGATTAGAAGTGATATCAAATCTTTCCTACCCGGCGTTAATGATGAAAACTTTTCTAAAAATAAGGCGTATTACCACGAACGTAATAAAATCCAGCTTGAATGGAGCAGTTCTCGTAAGCCTGTTACCCTATTGGGGATAAAGAAATCTCCGTCAGAAATTCTGTTAGAAAAAAGCGAACATCAGCATTTTTCACATGGCTTTTCTGTTAAATATATGCAGGAAATGGCCGTGAAGCATGTGAGAATGCCGTTGTGGTTGTTGCGATATTTAAATGGATTAAGTCAATATGAGATCCGTGTTATTTCTTCCTATATTGCTAACAAGTTTTTAGAAACTTACTTGGTAAAACTCATTGCTAGTGAAAAAGTGGAAAACCTGATTGTTGGCGGTGGCGTTCATTTCAATGTCAAACTCAATAATGTTTTACTGAACAGCATAAAGGGAGATATCTGCTGCTCTCCCCTTGCTGGTGATATTGTACATGCACTGACAGGCGCTGTTATTCTTGATAATACATTATCCCATAGAAGTATAAATCTATTATTGCTAAAACGTGATTTATCGTTGCCGTATAACGGTAAGTATGCAAAGAATATCATTTATACAGATAATCAAGCTGATTTTATTGAAAATACAGCCCACTATGTGAGTAAGGGATATATTGTCAATACAGTAAAAAACTGGGGGGAATTAGGTCCCAGAGCACTTATGTCAAATTCCACGCTATGTTTACCGACTGATGAGTTGAAGCAAGAAATTAACCTTCTTAATGGCCGGGATGATCATATGCCAATGGCCCCGGTATTAAGAGAAGAGAATTTACCGGTTCTCTTTAATATTAAAGAAGTAAACAGAGTAACAGGCTCCCTTCATGGCATGATTATTGCACTAAGTTATAACGATAATATACCTGAAGAAAAATATCAGGGGGTGATGCATAAAATGCATGATGGCAGAACCACTGGCAGGCCGCTTGTGGTTAAATCAGACGTTGATATCAAAGTGCTACAGAAAGTTGAAAATGAAACTGGCTATGCAGCGTTAATCAACACCTCTTTCAACATTCATGGTTATTCTACCGTTCAGCGAATGCAACATGCATATTACGACTTCGATTATCAGTGCAGGAAAGCAGAACAAACGGGTATCCATAAGCCTTTTCTTATTATCGGTAACTTTTGATAAAATATAAAAGGAGTGCAAAAGAGTGAACTATAAAGAGATTAAGGAAGTAAAAGGTTTACCTTTACTTGGTTCAATACTGGATTATAAATCGGATGCTTTATCACTATTCCTTAATGCAGCAAGGGAGTATGGGGATATTTGCACCATAAAAATGGGTCCAGAGAGTATAATTTTCATTAACAACCCAGACTGGGTAGCAGAAATATTAGCAAAAAGGATAGATTTTTTTGTTAAAAGCCCCAGTTATCGCGAATTAGAGTTATTGCTTGGTCAGGGAATGGTCACGACAGAAGGTGAAGTGTGGAAAAAACAACGCGATAATGCCAGGCATGCTTTTACTATATCCAGTTTAAACACGTTGATCGCTCCGATAAAAGATATCGTCACGAACTTTTCTGATAATACTATTTTAGATGGGCATCGACGTGACATATTCAAAGATATGCTTGATCTTTCCATGAATATTGCCTTGAAAACGCTCTTTGGACAAAGTAGTAGTGATATCAACAGGCACAGTGTTTCAATAGCGCTTGAAAATGCTTCTGATTATGTCATTAAACGTCTTGAAGCGATTATTAAACTGCCGCCTAACATCCCTACATTTCCTGCATTAAAATTCAGGAAGGAAAAATCCGTACTTGATAAACAAATCATTGAAATGATTAAAAATCATGACAATCATAGTGGGAAAGACTGCCTGTTAAATATGATCTTGGAAAATGAAACCGATCATGATGAGATAAAGAATCAATTACTTACCTTTTTTCTAACGTCTTACGAAACGATTGCATCCGCAGCCACCTGGACATTTTATTTCATTTCCCGCTATAAACGCTGGCATAAAATTATTAAAGATGAATATACACAAGCGGTATTGGAAAAGACCAATGATATTTTCGGATTAAAATATACCAATGCGGTTATTAATGAAAGTATGCGTCTTCTGCCTCCGGTATGGTCTTTTTCCCGGACGGCTAAAGAAGATGTCACTATCGGTGAATATAAGATCGCCGCAGGAAAAATGGTGGTTGTTTCCCCTTATTGTTTGCAGAGACATCCAGATTATTGGGAAAAAGCTGACGACTTTATCCCTATGCGCTGGCTAGGCGAATTATACAGCCATAAACTTAACCGTACTTTTATTCCTTTTGGCGCCGGTCCTAGGATATGTCTGGGTATGAATTATGCTCGCATGGTTTTACCGATTATTATCGGTGAGTTTTGTAAAAGAGGATTTTTCGAAACAAGTTATCAGGGATATCCGGAACTAAAAGCAGGTATTACTATCAGACCTGTGAAGGGTGTTAATGGTGTTTGGCGGTGTCTGGCTGATGATGAGGGAGTATAAAATGAATTTGGCAGGAAAAAACATCTGGGTCATTGGTGCATCGATGGGAATTGGGCATGCCTTAGTTAAGGAACTTGACGCTTATACGACAAATTTGGTCATTTCTAGCCGGAAAGAAGATTTATTGAAAAAATTGGCGACGGAAATTAATCTTCCAGAGGAAAATGTTATCCCTTTCGACATTACACATCATGACGAAGCAAAAGAAGCGGTGCATAAAGTGCTTCAACTGATGGGGAATATTGACTGTATCATTTTTACTGCTGGCGTCAGTCAGCGGTCTTTAATCACAGACACACAGCTTTTTGTCTATGACAAATTGATGAATTTAAATTTTTTATCTATTGTCAACATAGCATTAACCCTACTCCCTTCGATGATTGAGAAAAAGAGCGGACATTTTGTTGTTCTCTCCAGTGTGGCAGGTAAGTTTGGTACTCCGAATCGCTCTGGTTATGCAGCATCGAAGAATGCATTACATGGTTTTTTTGAGTCTCTGCGTGCTGAACATACGAAAGACAATATCAATGTTACGCTTGTTTGCCCCGGTTTTATTAATACTGATATTACTATCAGATCTCTCACTGGAAATGGCGAGCCTTATCAACGCATTGATAGTGAACTGGAACACGGCATATCAGTCGATTTATGCGCCAGAAAAATTGTTAAAGCAATCATTAGCGAGAAAAGAGAGATATATCCCGGAGGTAATAGGGAAATCATCGGTGTATACCTTAATCGATTTTTTCCACGATTATTACAGTATATTGTTGCATTAAAATAAAAATAATATATCCCCGTTATCTTTCAAGCTGCCTCTTTGTTGGCTGCACTCACTCACCCCGGTCACATAGTTATCTATGCTCCCGGGGATTCGTTCCCTTGCCGTCGCGATGCAACTTGAAATCCATAGGGTATAAGTAATTGTCATTTAATTAACGGTGACCTTTTAGCTGGTCACCGAAATTTTCTATATATTCACGACAATGTCTTGTATTTAGACTGTTTTATGATTAATTAATTTTTATTTGATGATGATTATCTGCATACCAGGAGATATAATCATTACTTGATATTGGTGTTTCAATTCCAGCCTTATCCATGTCAAAACTAGAAATATAATCATTTATTCTGTCTGCATGATTACGTATATATTCGATGCGTCTCTCCTCTACTTTTTGAGATTGCTGTAAGTTAATCATTTCACTTCTCAGAAGGTTGCTCATAGTACGATGAACCCAGTCGAGGAGATAACCTTCGATGATCATATCAAAATCATCATCAGTATGATGATACGTATCAATAGTTGTCGTCACCACGGATAAAACTGCATATGTCTGGCTTAGTTCTAGAAAGTCTCCACTATGCTTATTAAGCATATTAAGATTTGTTTTTTTATTGTCACTCGCCATGAATATGCTTAGTTTTCTATATAAGAAGTTCATATAATCATTCAAAATGGAAAATAATTCATATTGGACAGATATTTTATGGGTGTTTTTTGTTTTATTGGCAATAATCATTCCGCCAGCTTTTAGTGATAACACAAGATTGTCCCCTTCTGAAGTAATCGCACCAAAATTAGATATTAAATAAGGAGATATCTTGTTAAGCGTAAATAAGCCCTGTGCACCGCAGCGTTCACGACAATTGATTAATATTTCTTGTGTGCGCCATGTGCATAGGGACTTAGCGGTAATGATTTCAATAAGCAGTTCGTCTTTAAATTTAAAGTTTTTAACTGATTCTGATAATATAATTGAAACTTTTCTTGTTAATTCTTTTAAATATAACGCATGAATAATCGTACTCAGAGTATCCCAGGCAATACCCTCTTTGAAATGAGAATAATTAATTATTGGCATGGCACCTGAATAACCGAATGTTTTTCGTTTATTTCCATATGTGCTGGTTATATGAAGAGCTGATTTGGCTGCTGCAACTGAGATTACTGCCATGCATAACTTACCTGAATGTATTTTATCTGTAATTAATGAGAATCTTTCTCTTAATTCTTTAATATGCAATGATATTTTACCATCTCTGGTCAGCGTTATCATATTGCCGGCAAGGAGTCCTTCAAAAGGAATTTCAACATTATCAAATGAAGTGATTGCGTTATCTAAATAAAATCCTGGCTTATCACCAAGTGGAGTAATTTTAACGCCAGGAGTTAATTTACCATTAACGGATAGCGGGAAAATAAAAGGGAAAATACCATATTTCTTTCCTGATACATTTAACTGGGCTAAAACTATAGCTACTTTTGGTAGTTCACAAAGTGTGGTATTAGGCATAAATTTATATGCATTGGGACCGGGTGAATTCAATATAAATACGCCTTTTTCCGGCAGATAATTAGCCTGTGTTTCGATTGCTATTAGATCATTCCCATGAGCCAGTTCAGTCGCCAGATAGACTCCAATAGCACGACCTGAACAAAGTTTTTGGTAGAGATCTTCCACATAGGGCGTTTGCGCTCCTAAGTTCGCGATAGTACCTATGGTTAAATTAAAATGAATTGACATCATAGAAACTACAGCAGGATCATGTGGGGCTACAAGCTCATGAAGAGCGACTAACTCCTTAAATGATGCTATATGAATATGATTATTTTGAATATATCTAAGCAGTTCTATGAACTTTTTTACTGGTGATGGGTAACTACCACAACTGTTTTTAAGTATTTCTAAAAGATTATCAGATATCCCTATATCTCCTATGGATAAATAAGATTTTAATCTTGACTCTGAATTGCATAATGATTTATTCATATATCGACGAGACCTTTACTAGAATAACAATATCTATGTTAACTACCTGTATATACCTTATAGATTTCAAGATGCATCGCGACGGCAAGGGAGAGAATTCCCGGGCGCATAGATAACTATGTGACCGGGGTGAGCGAGTGCAGCCAACAAAGAGGCGACTTGAAAGATAACGGGTATATTAGTTATCTAATAGTGTAATAGGATACGCGGTAAACATATACTTTTAATTTAATAAAGTTATTAACGGAGGTGACTGTCAAAAACTTTCTTTATTAAATCCCATACTTTATAAACTAATAATAATGGTTACATGTTACAGTTTCATGTGAAAATTACTACAGGTGTTCTGTTTCATTCAGACAAGGTGAATAAACCTGCAAAAAACAAAAGGTTAAGCTGAGTATTTTGGCATGGCGATATTGGCGCTTGAGATTATCTAACAAATTTTCAATTTTCAGATCGCAAAAATTAGATAGCATTCTCTTAAAGTGATCGACTATTCCGTAAATGCAACTTTGAAAAATTATTTATTCATGAATAGTAAAAATTAATTATATAATAAAACCATCGCAAAATTAAAAATAAAATCTTTAATGCTATCCTATAATTGAATTGAAAATCATTAATAAAATTCTCAAGAGAATTATAACACAACTATATTTTGAGGATGGCCATCGTTACTTTTAAAGCCATAGTGTAATCGCGTTGACGGCGCATAATATAACAACTCGTTATATTATGAAAACAGAAATATCAATGTATCTAAATTTCTTTTTCTATTTTAAGGAACAAAATTATGGTAAATGATATTAATTCTACTCAGTTATTAGATAAACGTCCTAGTTATCAAACGCTCTTTAACGACAATAAAGATCTTTACTGTTTTCCCGGTTCACCTGAAGCTAATGATGGGCCTTTGGCTTATTTGGTTGACTTGTACCAACAAGCGCTAATTTTTGAAGATGTCGCTGATAAAAAAGGCGCCAGACTGCTTAGCCAACGGCGACCAGATATTGAAAAACTCTTACTCGATAGTAAAAACACCAACCAAATTAGTAGCATATTACCACTTATCATCGAAGTTTTAGCGCAAAAAGCGCAGGCTCATTTAAGCAATAACCAACCTTTAACCGATACACTGGCAAAAATTCATTATCCTTTTTCACTGCCATTTCACTTCCCTCTCCATCAAACAACCGCTGTACTGGAGAAAAAGAAGATCCCATTGTTAGAGCTTATCCAACAAGTTGATCGCGCGTTTCCTAATTTTATCGATAATAATCTACATCTGCCTTCATTACAGAATGCCATGATGGTCAGCAATTCTCTGGCGCCCAAACTACAGGAATTACTGCTTGAAGCTTCCCAAGGTAATCAGCAAGATTTCTTTGCTAAATATTATGGCATCTCTGGCGATGCTACTAAGGCAGCATCGGCATTATCTCAGCTCACGGTATTCACCCAACAAACAGGTCTGAATTCCCAAGATGTTGAACGCCTGCTAGCAACTAATGGTTTGACCGACAATAACCTGACGCACAGTTCAGTGACTTTCTCTGCAAATGTGGCTAAACCTGCAAATACCGGACAACCATTTCCTTCTGGAGCCAATTACGGTGCATCATTTATCAACGCGGGTACCGATCCAGCGCTATTATCTGGAAAAAATCACAGATAAAGAAACTGGAGAACAAGTGGTTTGGATTAAGGGAATTAACAATGATCGCTTTGACCGTATTCAGCGTTTTCTGCATATTCAACGGGTATCGAAACTGACCTTTGAACAACTTGACCAATTATTGGTAGCAGCTCGGCAGGCTGAAAAGCAGCAGAATTTTACTATCTCTGAATCTACATTACGTGCATTAGGCGTATTTTTACATTTTCATCGAGAATATCAGGTGAGTGCTGAACAATTTTCTGCACTTATCAATGAAATCACGCCTTATGCGCTGGATAATCATCTCTCCTTCTTTGATCGACTGTTCAATGCGCAAGGGTTGTCAAAACGAGCTTCCTCAGCATCCGTACTTAATCTGGATAACAGTGAATTTGATTCGGCTGCTACCGAAGGAGAGGATGCATTAACCGTTAATCAGTTATGCGTTGGGCTGAATATTAATGATGGGATGGTAGTTGGAAATTAAAGGATATTATTATTCATTTGCATTATACCGCACTAGATGGTGGTAATCAGTTTGCCAAAGAAGTGACTGATAAATTAGCAGAAGAGGCAAATAGATCCACAACGTAATATTGAGTTATTAAACATCTTAGTTTAACAATAAAATCCTCTACTTTATTGTGGAGGATTTTTTATTAATTTGAATAATACGATTTATACCTAATAGATTTCGAGTTGCAGCGAGGCGGCAAGTGAACGAATCCCCAGGAGCATAGATAACTATGTGACTGGGGTGAGTGAAAGCAGCCAACAAAGCAGCAGCTTGAAAGATGAAGGGTATATATTATTATTGCTATCTTATTCTCTATAAAAAGATCATTATCATAAAAACATAGCATTAATTTCTAGCACAAAAACATCCAGACATTATTTATCAGACAGAACACCTTTTATATTGACATGAAGTTGGTGCAAAGATTATTTTCATAATTTACACTTCAAATGCGTCAAATTTTCTTTATTATTAACTAGGAGTAGAACATGAAAAAATTGATATCTGTGTTATTTATTCTCATTGGTATGATTAGTGCCCCTGCATTTTCAGCGGAAACAAATAGCGGCATTGTTAAAGTCGCAGAAATTAAAGCTGATTGGGATAATCCTGCACATTATTTTTATACATTTAGCGGAAGTTTAGCGGGTAACTGTGGAAGGCCAGGTTATATTTGGTCAGGATCAAGCGCTGAAAACGTTAATAGGCTATTAAGTCAAGCTTACGCAAAAGGTTTAAATATTAAAGTTGGTATAGAAAACGTAAGTTGTAATATCACTACAGTTTACGTTATTAAACAATAGTCATTATTTCTTATGTTTTTATCAATGGGATAAAAGATAGATAAACATTGATTTACTTAACTTTATAATAAAATCCTCTACTTCACCGTAGAGGATTTTTTAGATTAATGTAAACAACATTTTCTTTTAGAAATTATTTCGGCACAACACCTATTTTATTCACAATATATTTCAGTGACAAAACTTGGTGCATTCTCGATGGTATCGTGAACCGGACAGGTTTTATTAATAAAGTCGACAAAGGCATGAATTTCTTCTTCACTATTATCAGCTTTAATATGAAATTTTGTCACTATTTTAGAGAAGCCTAATTTCGCTTGTTTATTTCTACCAGTGAAACCATCAGTATCAAGCTCCCCTTCCAGATCAACGTGAATATCAATTAAGTTAATTTTGTGCAGTTTAGCAAAAGCCTTTGCTACGATACATTTACAGGCCCCAAGGGAACAGAGTAAAGCTTCAACTGGATTCATCCCCTGATCAGTGCCGCCTAAATTACGTGGTTCATCCAAATAAAAGGAGAAATCTCTTGAGGTACATTCAACTTTCAATCCAGCTACAGATTTTACTGTGGCAGTAAATAATTCTTTCGCCATGATTTAACTCCTTATAATTAATATTAGTTTTTTGTAGGGTTAGCAGAGATAGTTATCATAACTTTTAATTTTTCTCTATTTTGTTTTTAAAGTGCTTATCCTTTAATTGTTCTTTCCCGGCTTGTTCCTTATGTGACTTAGCTAATGTTTTCATAGAATTATCTATCTTCGCGGGTATGCCAAAGACGTAGTATGTATATGATTGAACCTTGAATCTCGTAACGCATTTCATAGCCACCAACAAGCAACCGCCTGACTTCTCGTGGATCGAACGCATAAAGCTGTTCGCCCAGGCGTGGATTCGTCAATAAGACTGCCGGGGCTTTGGTCAGTGATTGAACTACTTGAGCAGAGGCTTGTTTGTTTATTGGGGCCATGAATTCATATAAGCGCTCCAAATCTGAAAGCGCCTTGCTTGTCCACTTCAGATCCATCAGCTAGGCACTCGTAGAGGCTTGTCAGTATCTAGACTTTCAGCCCACTTCAGTACTACCTGGTGATCAACTATGTTGCCGGCATCCACGTCAGCAAGAGCTTCACGAGTCAGTCTTTCGCGCTCTTCTTCTTGAGAAACCCATGCAGTAATCGCCTGTTTTATGATCCAGTTGCGTGAACGCTCCAGCCGTTCCGCGAGTTGATCAACTCTTTCGGCAAGAAGACACGGAACATGAGCTGTCAAAACTTTTGTTTGATTATTCATATAGATACCTTTGATTAATAACGATTCGGTTTGAATCATTATTAATCATATAGATTGAACCTGAATAAATCAATCCGGTCAGGCTTGCTTGATTTATTGACATGTGACTACTCCCCGTCCTACCTATCGGGCGAAGCTTCCTTGTTGCTCGTACTTGATGAGTCTGACACAAGCCTCTCCTCTGTGGGCAGAAATGGCAAGTCTTGCCGCCTTTAATTCGTCTATGCCCTGTTGTTTGACTTTAATGCTGTGTTGATATTTCTATCATGTTCAACACCACATTCAGGGCATTTCTGGCATTTTATAACCGCAACAATGACAGGTTTTCGAGCTGGCGTACCACTAGTTGAGTTTAACGATAGCGCGGTATTGTTATTGACGATTCTACGCTCGACTGTTAGGTAATTTTAGGTAGCCATTGTGGATGTTAGGGAGTGATTTTTTCTGGGTATTTTCATAGTCAGAATGCACGGTCAGTAACGATTCCAGCCATTGTCGCTCCGGAAAATGAATTTAGCATGACGGGGATATGCATATTTGGAGTTATAAATCGAAGCAGGAGGCACCACTATGTTCACGTCTCTATTGTTTCAAAGAGAACAAACCGTCACTGAATATCTCCCGCTCAGAAATGGACATATTAGTGACGGCTTAACCAGAACTCAGGTTAATCAGGATAAAACTCAGAAGACAAGATATGAGACATACTCCAAATGCATACATCAGGAAATACGTCCAAACCGGTTTCATTCATTGCTGAGGCAACGGCTTTAGACCAGACAACATCAACCCAGTCTGAATCATTTAACTTTGTCTTTAAGCTCGGCGATTCTTTTAAACCATAAAGAATCTCTTTTCTTTGCGCTTTAATTGTTTTCTCCCAACTTGTTCCTCTATGGCTTGACTGGTATTGCCATTTTAATAAGTGAGCAATTAATACTGCCATGCTGCTAGCCAACTCACGCTGTTCACTCTTGCCTACGTCTTCAATCTCCTCAGCAATATTGGTTATATCAATCTCAGAGAATTTACCGGCACGTAATAACGCCGCCTGCTCATTTGCCCAAGCGACCACATCAGTTTCGTAACGGGTATGATTCATAATTGCCTCCACTAATAGGTCTATTATGCTATGCAGATAGTTTATATAGCAGTCTGTCAGAGAATCCCCTTTATACCCGTTATCTTTTAAGTTGCCTCTTTGTTGGCTGCGCTCACTCACCCCAGTCACATAGTTCTCTATGCTTCCGGGGATTCGCTCCCTTGCCGTCGCGATGCATCTTGAAATCCATAGGGTATAAGGTCAAAGAAGAACTATCTTCGATAACCCAGTATTCACCCTACTTCCGGCAACATTCCGCTCACTATGCCAATTTGGATTGCTATTACTGCAATACCGCAGGCAAATACCAGCAATAGTACAGGTTTACCGCCAGGTACCCGATATCGACGCTCATTTTGCTGACGGGATTTATAGGCCAGAAGGCTAGGCAATACTAACGCTAAAATTGACAGCGCGACGGCGGCATATCCCAACGCCATCACAAATCCTTTTGGGTAAAATAGCGCGAAAATCAATGGTGGCACGAAAGTTAACAAACCCGTTTGCATACGCCCGGCTAAATTATCTTTGCGTTTAAACAGATCACCCAGAAAATCAAATAGGCCAAGTGTGACGCCGAGGAATGAGGTTGCGAGAGCCAGGTTGGCAAACATTTGTACTGAAAGTTCAGTTTTCGGTGAAGCGACAACTTCACGAATACTGTGTAATAAGCCATTCAATCCTGCATTTTCAGCTAAGATATCGACAAATGTGTTGGAATGGATACTTCCTAATGTCGCCAATTGCCAGAAAATATAAGCAATTAGCGGAATTGCACTGCCGATAATAAATACCCAACGGAGTCGACGTATATCGCCATCCATATATTTCACAATACTGGGAACACTACCGTGAAAACCAAACGATGTGAATATCACAGGGATTGAAGATAATATTAACCCTTGTTCTAATGGTAATGTCAGTAGATTAATATGCTGGACATGCGGCATCATCAGCCCCAACATCAATACCAGGAAAATAATTTTTGCACTGAAAATAACTCGGTTAACCATATCGACTGAACTGGTGCCAATGCAAACAATTCCTCCACCAATCACGGTAAACAGGATAACGCCCACGGAAGCAGGAAGGGACAAATTAAGCCATTTATTGAGGCTGACTGTCAGTAATTCCCCGGCGCCGCTAATATAGGCTGATGTTAACGCATACATCAGAAACATCATGCTGAAACCGGCTAACATTTTGCCGCCGCTGCCAAGATAACGTTGAGCAAGTGTCCCTAATCCTGTATCAGGAGACTCATATTGATAAGCTTCAACCAGTAGCAATGCGGTGTAACTCATCAAAACCCACAAGCCAACCAACATGATCAAACTTACACCAAATCCTACACCGGCAGTAGCTAATGGCATGGCTAACATACCAGCGCCGATGGTTGTTCCGGCTATAATAAAAGTACTGCCAAAAGTACGGTTCTTCACGTTTTTTTCCCTTCGAATCAACAACAAATATTTAATATTAGGAAATCAGGCTACTTTCTTTTTTTCTTCTTCATCGACAATCTGAGTCAGCTTGTGGATAAAAATTTTCTGGAGCCTTTCCCAATACTCGTCAAAATCGTCAGCATTACGTAAACAATGAGTCATCACAGCAGCACGTAGGACATATAAACTGTGGACTTTCTGCCATTCTTGTTGTTCAAAACCGCAACTTTCAACGTAATACCAAGGCGTATCGCCATACTCTCTATAACCAAGGGAGGTGGAAGAAGTCAAAAAATCATTGGTATAACTGCGTCCAGAGGTATATGAACAAAGCTCGTACATCCGTTTATTAAGACGGTTGTGGTGACTTAAGTTGTTATTTCCTTGCTCTTTAAAAGTAAAATTGACCATATGGAAATCAGGAGCCGGCATGGTATGAATTTCAAACCGGCGTTTGCCAACAACCAATGGTTCTGTGGTTAAAAGTTTTTTAATCATCCAATTAGCCGTTACAATACCGGCAGCAATCACTTTTCCGTAGCCGCTGATATTAAGTGGAACCAATCGGTGTGCGGCCCAAATTGCCGCGGCGATAGCTCCGGCTTTAGATCCCTCCATAATAGAAGCGCCGAGTACGACATGCCGGTCAACGGCTTGTTCTGGTTGAGTATCAACATCTTCAAAAACATAAGCTGCACGGTAAGAAATTAGGTCAACAATACGTTTATCTTTCATACATACCGCACCGGCGGCGTATTGAATAAATCCAACTTTGTGAGGATCGACGGTGATTGAATCAGCCTGACACATGGCCCGGAAGCTTTGGTAAATTTCAGGTTTAGGCCAAATAATATCTTCGGGAATGATTGCCAATTCACGATAACGATGGATAAGTTCATCATATTCCATGAATTCTCCCCGTTCATTGAGGAACATCGCGCTGGCATAACCTGCATAAGCAGCATCGATATGCACATAAAATGAGACGCCATAACGCTCTTCACACTCTTTGCGCAACGCAATAACTTCATCAACTCGGTCAATGGCTCCTACTTCCGTAGTTCCAACTACGGTTACCATCGCCAGAATAGGCTCCCCCTGCTCTATCAAATCGAATGTAATTTCACGCATTTTTTCAACATCGGTACGATAATTCGCATCGACTGGCAATGGCACGATATGCTGTTGACCAATGCCTAGAATATCCATTGCTTTCATCCATGAATAATGTTTCGACTGTGGAACCAGGACCTTGCCAAACATCCCCTGCTTTATCCCGACGCCACGGCAGGAAAGTTCACGAACTTCTTCGAAAATGCCACGTTTTTTTAGTTCGTCCGTCAAATCCAGAATATCTGATGGCGACATATTCAACAGTTGTTGTTCTGATTTATTTGCGACCAGATCGCTGGATTGTGGGTGTTGTGCAATGGCAAGAGGCATGGTTTTTAAATTACGCGCAACCCATAGCCCTTCATAATTGGCGACAGTTCCTCCTGATGTAATATGTCCCCAAGCTCGGCGAGGGTCATAACCAAACATCCTGCATAGATCCAACCCGGCTTCAATTTCTAGCTCCGTTGTTGTCGGTGATGACTCGTGAGCACAATTGTTCGGGTTATACATCATCGCCATGACATAAGCGAGATTGGAAACCATCAGGGTATCGGCATTCATATGCCCCATATAGCGAGGGGAAAACCAGGGAATAGAGGTGTTTTTCAGTTTGGCGGATAGCTGGTTCAGAATACCCTCTGTCCGATAAAGTGTTTCTCTATAATCAGGTGCATAACGATCAACCGAGGTGACTAAGGCGGGATCTTCTGGGTGAAAATCAGAGCGCCAGTGCATGTGCTCACTTACGGCATATTCCATCATTTCTCTGAAAAAAACCGTATTTTCTGATTTAGGGCCTAAAAACAACGCATCAATGTTTAAGTGCGAAGTAAACTGCTTGGTCATAATCATATACCCTTTCAACTAACAAAAACGGCTGTCAGCAACAGAGAGATTATGAAATTCTTTATTTGTTAATGAAATCACTATCATTCTCTGATGGGTAGACAGAAAATTATATGCCACCTAACCTACTGATAGCTGGTCATACCTCATTTTTTTAGACATTAAGAAAAATCTATCAGGTGAGATAGATTAGTCATTAACATATCTATAAATGAGCATTTGTTAATAGATATAGACCATATTTGTTAAAATATTAACAATGACGTTAAATATAAATTCTGATTTTGTGCGCGAGGGCAAATAACGAATAAAAACAGATCAAAAAATAGAGGGAAATGATGATTTATCAGTGATTAGGCTTATTAATTATAAGGATTTATTTTAACGTGAAATGGTTAGTAGATGGAATGCAGGGCTACAAGTTAAAATAGCCCTGATTTAAACAGAAGTACTATTAAGATGATACATTTACCAGCATAACCTTGCCGATAACATCACCGGCTTCCATCATTCGATGTGCATCAGCGGCATCTTTCAGATCAAATACTTTACAAATTAATGGACTGACTTTTCCTGATTTCAATAATGACCAAACGTGTTTTTCCAACTCCCTGGCTATTTCAGCTTTTTCCTCTACACTGCGAGAACGCAATGTAGAACCTGTATGGGTCAGACGTTTTAGCATTAAGGGCATCAGATTAAGATTTTCCGGGTTTCCTTTCATCATACCGATCTGAATAATTCTCCCGAATTTAGCAGCAACCTTATAGTTTTTATTGACATAATCACCACCGATTAAATCAACGACTATATCAACCCCATGATTACCAGTGATTTTCAATACCCGATCAACGAAATCTTCTTTACGGTAATTAATAACAAAGTCGGCACCTAAACTGTGTGCAACTTTAGCTTTCTCATCAGAGCCGACGGTAGTAATGACTTTAGCGCCAAAGGCTTTTGCTAACATAATAGTGACACTGCCTATCCCAGAAGTACCACCATGAATCAGCAAGGTTTCTCCTTGTTTCAACTTACCGGTCTGAAAAACGTTAGCCCAGACGGTAAAAAAGTTTTCTGGCAATGCGGCTGCCTGAACAAAATCCAAGCCATAGATGGGTAAAGCAACGGAATCATGCACCAGGCAATACTCAGCGTAACCGCCTCCGGCAACAAGGGCACAAACTTTATCGCCAAGATTCCAGCGTTCACAACCTTCACCTTTGGCAACCACCTCTCCTGCAATCTCCAAACCCGGTAATGGCGATGCATCAGGTGGTGGTGGATAAGAACCCATTCTCTGAAATATATCAGGCCGATTAACACCTGCCGCAGCTACTTTTACCAACAAATAGCCTTTTCCTGGCCGTGGCAGTGGAACTTGGACCAGATGCAATTTCTCCGGTCCTCCGGGTTTAATGATACTGATCGCTGACATATATTGGGGTAACGAATTAATTTGGCTGTGCATATATACCTCTTATTTCTTTTGACGATCCTTTTTATTGGGTTACGTTTAATATGATAAGTGGAGATTTAAACAGGTTTTTCCATTTTGCTAGATAGCTTGGCGTTTTAAGGATCAGTTGTAACTTTGCCCAAGTCAACTAACATTCACCATTTTTGCGATTGAACCATCGGTAGATAATCTTGGTAAATTTCAACTTCCGGTATCCACATCCCCTTCGATTTTTCTTTCAATAGAAAATGAAATTCAAAGGTAGTCAATAAAATTATCGCTAGTTATAGTGAGATAATAATATTTGACCAGCATAATCTAGCTAAATTATCATCAAATTAGGATGGAATTAAAGTAAATCAATACTTGATGACCTTATTGTTAGTCGCGTTTGTAGAGAAATTATCAGGAGGTTAGTATGGCCATACCGGCATATCATATATGTGGTTACAAGATGATGGTGGTGCAGACATTAAAGATCTGTCTCATTTAGAATCCGATGAAATCAGATACGAGAAAATTACGTGGAAATACCTTGATGGTAATATCATTTACTTTGATTCGTGGAAAGAGCGCTAAGAAACTTTACACGCGCCAAAATTTGTACTCCCCGTAGCGTCAACTCTACCGTATGCCATCAATGAGTTTGTACCGGGTACTATACTTTGAAACTTTTTCACAAACGATTAAAAATAGAGAAGTATCAAAGTGATAAAAAGAAAACCGTACTGAGTTAGAAGAATTGAACCGCATCACCGACTAGTATGACTTCTTAGAAAGAGATTGGTGAAAAAGCTTTCCTATCTTACAATTTACTGTAAGGTAATTTCCCGAAATTGCAAAATACCATTGAGGTGCTAATGGAAATATCAGCAAAACAACCCGATGACCGGACAGGGAAATCGAAAAGCGGGCTTGATCAGTCTGAGTTGATCAAAGCACGCATTATCAATCTTGCTGAACACTTTATTAATGTGCTTAAAAACAAAGACTCGGAGAGTATTTCTCTGTTGTTAACCCTCCCTGATGATGAATTTTGGGCCGAAGTCAAAGGACGAGCTAACTATATTGAAATAGTGGAAAATATCACATCGGAAAAGAAAGAACATGAGGAATTTATCGAAAGCAGAAACGCTTTTCTTGCCCATCTTGGGGAATACGGTGGCGTTTATAAGTCCAGTAAGGTTGCTGATATATTAGGAGTGACCCGCCCGACAGTAAATAAATATGGTGAAAATCATAAACTCATTGTATTAAATTGGGGAGTAGAGAATTTATATCCTGTATTCCAGTTTTCGGTAAACAAAAAAACTAGCAATAAGGGATACTTAAAAGGTGTGCCAGAAATACTGGCTAATCTAGGTCCCGTCAGCGGTGTAAAAAAGTGCGGTTTTTTCCTCCATAAAATCAAAACATTGAATCTTGGTATCGATCTGGCTGACTCCTCGACGGTACTGGATATCCTTAGAAATGGCGCCTCCAATGATGAAATTGCTCAATTAGTAAAACTGGCGAAAATATTCGGTTCTGTTGATTCTATGTAAATAATTCCAGCATATAATTGAAGAGCAGCCATTTTACCCTACTCTCCTTCAGAATATAAACTGCCTTAAAATGCGTGTTCTCACAGTACTGCTGTTTGTCCGCCATCGACTAGCAGTGATACGCCGGTTACAAACGATGCGAGATCCGAGCCTAACCATACGACCGCATTTCCTACCTCTTCCGGTTCCCCTAATCTTCGGAGAGGCATTCTCTCTCGTAATCCATCAAACATTTTCGCGACTTCCGGCGAGGAAAGAGGAAGTGCGGTATTGATCAATCCTGGGCATACTGCATTAACACGAATTCCTGACGGTCCGAAAGCATCAGCCAATGCGGCCACCATCATATTCACCCCTGCTTTGCTAGTGGAATAGGCAGTTGTAAGTTGGCCTGTCCTTATGGACCCCATACTTGACGTTGCCACAATACTTCCGCGTTTGCCCAGTTTTATCATCTGTTCAGCCGCCGCTTGTGCGCCAAATAAAACGCCATCAAGGTTGACTGTAAGCAGCTTGTGAAAATCATCGGCACTAATCTGTGGGCCATCAGTAGCTAATGCAATTCCTGCATTGCAAGCCATCAGATCAACACCGCCGAACGGTGTAGCGACATCGACCAATGCATCCATATTGCCCCGCGAGGTGACATCACACTGGTGGAATATGGCTTTTGTTCCAAGAGAATTAAGACGCTGAAGTACCGGCGCTCCTCCCTCACGGGGTTGATCAGTGATATCACCGATAATTACGGTTGCCGCGCCATGACGCGCCGCCGCTAAAGCAATACCTGCTCCGATACCACTTGCGCCGCCAGTGACAATGACAACTTTACCTTCTAGCATACGGTCCATTTTGATGTTCCTCATTGTATTGCGCTATCACAGGCGCTATTTGAGACAGATCATACGGTGACGTTATCAATAATTGCTTAGTGAAACACAGAATATTTATAGAGGGTTATTCCAGGAGTGCTCGTTTAAGACATATCGGTAAGGTAATGTTGATTTTATGAATTATGTCCCATTTTTCCTAAACGCTTAACATATTCGGCTATTTTTGCCCATCCCCCGATAAAGGTTTGGTCATTATGATAAAAAAGTATTGCTTACTGCCTTTTTAACCCTATCTTTTAATTAGAAATAATCTAATTTACTTCATCAAAATTACGGAGAATAAAATGTTATTGAATTTGACACCGAGGTTTTATTTGTGCTAGAGCGATGTTCAGATTGATATCATTGATGTGTCCATTCCTGAGCTGGGATTAACCTTGAAAAGCAATTAACGGAATTTTCATAGAGACTGATAAGCGGTTGAATGATTTTACTGTGGTAACACGCTGGGCGGTGAATGGTGACATTTCAGTACATAAAATTCACTATCATGTTATTAGTTACATCAATACATTATTGAAACAATAAGGATATAGGTATGATTGAAAAATATATAGAGACTATTTCTGACCCTCAATTCGTAGAGGAAAAACCAAAAGAATCTACTCACTCTAGTTTAATTGATATTTTTATACAGAAGGCTACGGAATACCCTGATCATCCAGCAATAACTACCACCGAACGTACGATAAATTATCGGGAATTAACTGAGAAAGCACAATCACTGGCAGTACATTTATATAAAATTGGCGTACAGCATGAAACGCCTGTAGCAATCTTATTGGAGCCCGGAATTGAGTACGCTAGACAGTGATTTCTTCCAGCTAGGAGGGAGTTCATTACAGGCTTCCAGACTCATTATTGAAATCGCGCGCAAGATGCAGTGTCACTTGCCAATTCAGATTTTATATGATGCCCCCACACCGCGAAAATTAGTAAAAAACCTCCAACAAAATAAACAAGAATCCTCGGATTTACTTGCAATTATGCTTAAAGACAGTTTACTTCCTTCAGATATTCAGCCGCTGTCCCAACCACTCCAGCCGTGGTTGACTCCAAAAACAGGGAGAGTAGCGCTAAATATTTTATACTAATACTTAATGATAGTTATACCTCTCGCATTCAAAATAGGGTATTCAATAGAGTCATATAATTTTAACTTAACATCTGAAATAGTCATCAACATTCTGAAGTTTGGTTTGCAAGATTGCATAAAAACCTTAATTATCAAATAACTGGATTCCCTGAAACAGATACCCCAAAATGAGATCTTCTTGGAGAACAAACGATGAATAAAACATTAAGGAATATATCCTTATTCACAGGCATTATATTTGGTAATCTGGCATTATCTCATGCCGCAATTATTCCAGCAGGTACATTATTGTCAGTTGATCAAAATATCGTTCGCAATAATGGTTCAGAACCTGTGTCTCTTGATGTTCATAAAGTTGAAAATGATGTGGAATTTAATATTGTTCATGATTTTTTCAGTGGATTAGTCAGCGCAGGCAGCGATGGCAAAATCAATCCTGATTTAGCCGTCAGTTGGGAAACCAAAGATAATAAAGTGTGGTTATTTCATCTAAGAAAAGGAATAAAGTGGTCTGATGGCTCCCCTATTACTGCTCATGATGTGGTTTTTAGCTGGCGGCGTTTAGTTGATCCCAAAATGGCGTCTCCGTATGGCAGTTATCTTGGAAATATGCACGTAGTCAATGCTAAAGATATTGTTTCTGGTAAGAAAAAAATCGATGAATTAGGTGTAAAAGCACTGGATAATTTGACTTTGCAAGTGACGTTAGAACAACCGGTATCCTATTTTTTACAGATGCTGGCGTATCCTGTCATGGTGCCTATCAGCCAAAAAGCGGTTGAAAAATATGGCGAAAAATGGACTCGTCCCGATGTATTTGTTAGTAGCGGGCCATTTAAGTTGTCCGAATGGGTTGTGAATGAGAAAGTTGTTGGCGTCAGGAATTCACAATATTGGGATAATGCCCACACTGTTATTAATAAAGTCACTTATCTTCCAATAGCATCAGAAACAGCCGATATAAATCGTTATTTGGCCGGAGAAATCGATATCACTAAGAATATTCCATCAGTTTTATTTAAATCCTTAAAGACTAAATTAGGTGATCAGGTTCACATTACGCCAGCGTTAGGTGTTTATTATTATGATTTTAATAATCAAAAAGCGCCTTTTAATGATGTCAGAGTCAGACAGGCATTAAATCTGGCTTTAGATAAAGAGATTATCGCGAATAAAGTTTTAGGGCAAGGCCAAGAACCTGCTTATAATCATACGCCGCCCAATACCGGAGGAATGGATTTAGGGCAGCCTGATTATGCATCATGGACACAACAAGTAAGAATTGATAAAGCCAGGAAATTATTAAATGAAGCGGGTTATAATAAAAATAATCCATTGAAATTTAAACTTCTTTATAATACATCAGAAGAGCATAAACGGATTGCTATTGCGGCGACTTCAATGTGGAAAAAAAGTCTGGATGTAGATATTATTTTGCAGAATCAAGAGCGAAAAGCCATGTTGGATGTTATTCGTCAAGGTAATTTTGAGATGGTGAGATATGCTCGGATTGCTGATTATGATAATCCTGCCTCGTTTTTAAATAACTTTGTTACTGATAGTTCTAATAATACATTCTTATATAGCAATCCTGCTTATGATGATTTGATAAATAAAGCTAAAGCAACAAATGAAAGAAAATATTTTCAGCAAGCAGAAGATATTCTGGCAAAAGATGTACCGGCAATTCCTGTTTATTACTATATCGGCGTCAGATTAGTTAAACCTTATATTGGTGGGTATTATATGAGTCCATTGGGTTTTGTATCGACAAAAGATCTTTATGTTATTAAGAATTAGTAGAATATTATTGTAGTATTTAGGTAGATATTACGGTTTTGAACAGTTTTGTTGTTTTAAGCCGTAATATATTGGTGAGTTATTATTTAATATAAAATCATAGTTATGTAAAAAATCAATTATCAATATAAATATTGATGACGGATTATTTATTCCATTTTGTTATTGGTGATATTGTGTTATCCTCACCTAGCACGATACCATTCTCATCATTTACTTTTCTACCATCTAAATATCGATAATTTTTTATTCGAATTACCTGCATAGGAATATTCCGGTAGAAACATATCACCATAACTATAAATAAGTATTTTTAAGATAACAGATGTTACCTAAGAAGCATCAATTGCCTATTATATGATCTATATCAAATAAATTAGGAAAATCATATCGTTTTATATTATAAAAAATAGTAGCAGGCATATTTTAAACAAAATTTCAATAACTTAATATAATTAGATTATTAATCAATTTATGAAATGGATAATCATATTATATTTATCTAGAATTGATATTTAAGTCCTGGGGCTTTATTTGTCGTAGATAAATTATCCTGTAAAATGGAGGACACTATTATGTATAAACAACATAAAGTGAAAGTGATGACTTTAGCCGCTACGATGATTACAGCTTTATTCAATGGCGTATGGGCTCATGGTTATATTGATAGCCCAGGAAGTCGTGCATTCCTTTGTTCTGCACAGGGAAATGAACAAAATACGGATTGTGGGTTGGTCAAGTATGAGCCTCAATCTCTTGAAGCTAAGAAAGGCTTTCCGCAAGCTGGTCCGGAAGATGGCCATATTGCCAGCGCTGGTATTGGTCATTTTGGCGCATTGGATGTTCAAACCGAAGATCGCTGGAAAAAAATCCCTATTACTGCCGGTGATATTGAGTTCCAATGGGAAATTGTGATTCAACACAAAACCTCAAGTTGGGAATATTTTATTACTAAACCTGATTGGGATCCCAATAAACCTTTAACCAGAGAGCAATTTAATAGTACACCTTTCTGCTTTGAGGATTATCAGGAAAAAATGCCGGGCAGCAGAGTTATTAATAAATGTACCTTACCAGCGAGTTATCAGGGTTATCACGTTATACTGGGTGTTTGGACAATCTCAGATACCCTAAATGCATTTTACCAAGTGATTGATGCAACAATTAGCCCTGCTTGATATTTGGTATATCTTATAAAATAACTATTATCGGGAACAGCGTTATGCTGTTCCTGTTTATCGGATTTCTTGTTCCATCTATTGAACTAAGTTAATTCCGATGTAAACAAAGATGTTTATGAAAATAAAATTAAACCCATGCCTAAAACCTTTGAGCATGGTATCTAGGTTAATCTCTTTCCCTTCACTATTAGATGCTTACGACTTTCACATCCTTTGTTTTGTGACAGTAACGACAAGTTAGTCAAATTTAGTTATATCCGTGCTCAAAGATGCTTGATTTTTCCTGAAATCGGGATCATCCTAAATTAGGTATAAATAAGGTTTCATAATTCCGCTACACATGGTTTTCTTCAACTCATTGTTATACATAGAGTTTTTGGTAGATAAGGTGTAGAGCCATTTTGGAAAGTTATTTATAACATCCCAGCTAATAATAAAAAGGAGGAATTTTTTCAGTATTTAACAATTTAAATCAGTAAATTGACTGCATATCGTATTCTGGGCATTTTAAATAAACTCAAGAGGAAACTGATTATGTGCCAAGCTTGCGTAGGAAAATTACTGGGAACAATAAGCGCTTTGCATCTTAGCAAACCACAAAGACCGATAGATAAAGAAATCTCTGAGACATCTGCCACTGAGGCATCTACGATGATGCCGTGGCCTCCTCCTGACAAAAAAGCGGATATTATCTTCCACGCCGACCTTAAAGGTGGTAGCCGCATCATCACTATGGACGGGAGTTATAATCTATACGAGGCATTAGCGATCGCAGACGGAAAAATTCTGGCCGTTGGGACCTTTCATGATATAGAGAAATTTCAGTCATACAAAACACGGATGGTCTACCTGGAAGGGGGGCGCACGCTTCTCCCTGGTTTTATCGATCCACATCAACATACACTTACAGGTTCGGTAATAAAAAGATTCTTCGTCGATTGTGGCTATAACGACGAGCGCAAGACTAAAGAGGAAGTACTAAACTTCATACAAGAGAAGGCAAAGGCAAATAACGTGCAGAAGAACGATTGGCTATTGTTCTCGATATATGACAATCTTCGTCAGGGCGGTAACCTTACGATGTCGGAATTAGATAGTTGTGCGCCCGATAATCCGGTTTTTGTTTATTATATAAATATGCATACGGCGACAGCTAACCAGAAAGCATTTGACACAGCTAATATTAATAAAGACCCAAAATACTACGACAACAATAACATTTTTACAGATGGTAGTCATTTTGGTACAGAGGGCGATCCAGGAAGCAAAAAATATGACGGGATGATCTATGAGGAGGAGGCAATAGAACTTTTCATTGGCCCCGCGTTAAAGGGGCAATTAACTGAGTTCAGAGTAAAAGAAGCTATCATAGAATGGCTTGACGAAAACGCAAAACTTGGCAATACAACTATTCATGAGGCTGGCGTGGTAGTTCCGCCCAATATTACACTGCCTGATTTGCTCCGTGAGTACGCAGAAGTAGTCGAAGGGGGTAATTGCCGCGCCAGTGTTAGCTTGATGTATGCTGATTGCATGCAATCGGACGAGCTGGATTGTCTGTCTAAAAAATATGGTGTTGGCTCAGCCGCAATGCAGAAATTAGATGCTGCGATGACACTTTATGGGATGAAAATCGTAGGTGATGGCTCAAACCAAGCCAAGACAGCCGCTCAAACAGAGCCATATCTTAACAGTGTTGACTCTGGGAAAACTAATTACCACAAAGGAAGACTTATCTCAATGGTCGACAATATTGCAACATACGGTTGGCCAGTTCTTATCCATTGTAATGGTGACAAGACTTTGGATGATGCCTTGGAGGCTATTCAGTTAGGTTATTCTACGCATCCTAGTAATGGTATTAACCGCATTGAGCATTGCACAATTACACGTCCTGATCAGCTTGATACAATGAAAAATCTTGGCGTTCAACCAAGCTTTCTGATGAACCACGTCTACTATTATGGATATGCATATCAAAATGACTTATTCGGGTTAGAACGCGCAAATCGGATGGACCCAACGCAAGAGTGTGTGGATAAAGGTATCCCTTTCTCGCTCCATACAGATGCACCCTGCTCTAACATAGGACCACTTCAATTGATACACACGGCAGTTAACAGAAAATGCGATGTGAATGGTTCTCCAGTCATTGGCCCAGAGCAAAGAATTCATCTGACTGAGGCATTACGTGCAGTTACCATTAACGCAGCTGCTCATATCGGAAGAGCCGAACAAATCGGTTCTTTGGAGGTCGGGAAATTCGCTGATCTAGTTATCCTTGAAAAAAATCCTTACGAGGTTGATTACGACAAGCTCATCAAGATTAAAGTCTGTGAGACCTGGATTGGTGGAAAGAAAACGCAGCCGCATTCTACCTGCTGAACAAAGAAACCGGTTATATTCTAACGTGTTAGATTGGGCACCAGCATATGTGCTGGTGCTCGTGATTATCGGAATTGCATGTGGCTAAAGCCTCATCAATGCTTGCTATATTATTCCTCGCAACAGCATCGTCATTAACGAGGTTTCGGGAGCAACGGAATAATAAACGACGTTAAGTGGTCATTTTAAATAGCTATATACATATACCCAATGGATTTCAAGATGCATCGCGACGGCAAGGGAGCGAATCCCCGGGAGCATAGATAACTATGTGGCCGGTGAGTGCAGCCAAACAGCAATGCGATTACTATTCTCTATTTTACTGCTACGTTATATATTTGCTGGCGCTCGTTTATGTCAGTCACTAAATTTTTACCTTATAAAGGATTATACTTATGTTTTCCCCTTCTAAATCAATCTGTTTTCTGCTGATGTTTATTTCAGCCAGTATCAACGCAATGCCCATTGACAGCGCCCGTTTGGCTACGGTGGTAAAACAGGAAGAACAGACGCTGAATGCCCGCATTGGAGTGGCCGTTATCGATACGGCGTCAGATAAAATGGTCAGCTATCGCGGCAACGAGCGCTTTCCGCTGAATAGCACGTTTAAGGCGTTGCTATGCGGCGTACTACTCAGTGAAGTGGACAAGGGCAAGGTAACGCTTACAGACGCCATTCAGTTTAATAAGGCTGAGCTTGTGGAATATTCACCGGTAAGCGAGAAATTTGTCGCGCCCGCTTCGATGAACTGGCAACAACTGTGTAGTGCGGCGGTCAGCTACAGCGATAACACGGCCGCAAATCTGGTAGCGAAAAAGGTAGGGGGACCAGTTGCAATGAACCTTTTCTTTTCTGGTTTAGGCGATAACGTCACACATCTTGACCGCTATGAGCCGGAATTAAACAGTGCCATACCCGGCGATAAGCGCGATACCACCACGCCCATAGCTGTCAGCCAGACATTACAGAAATTGACGTTGGGAGAAGTGTTGAAACCATCATCTCGTCAGCAGCTCGTAGAGTGGATGCGTGATGATAAGGTGGCGGATGCATTGCTGCGCTCCGTTTTGCCAGCCGGGTGGAAAATTGCCGATAAAACCGGGGCAGGCGGTTATGGTTCGCGGTCGATTATCAGCATCGTTTGGCCGAAAAATAACAGGCCACTGATCGTCGCTATTTATATTACACAAACTGAAGCGACCATTGCGCAGAGTAATGAGGCTATTGCTCGCATAGGTAAAATGTTGTTTTTGTCAGCGCGATAGTATTCAGGCAGAGGCTTTTCATTGCCTCTGCCATTTTCTCTTAAAGAGTTGTGTTCAAGGAGCCCCGGGAAAGCATCAAATACAACACTAGTGGGCGTGCAAAGCGTTTTCCCGCTGGGCTGGTAGATCCACACCTTCAAATCAAAGCTCAAAGACCGAATTTTTCTTTAAGTTTATCAAGCTGCTGCTGTTGAAATAACTCAAACTCCGCTCTTGGCTGTTGCAAGCGTATAGAATCTAACATTGGATCTTTGACTTCAGTACGAATACCGCTCATCTGTTCAAGTACAGCCAATCCACAGAATGGTACATAAGACTCCGCATACCCGCCTTCATGTACAACGACTAGTTTTCCGTCGCATAAACTATCTGCTGCCTGTTGCACTAGCCGGGTCATCTCCCGGAAACTTTCACTATGAAGCTGCATTCTTGCCAAAGGGTCCACTGCATTCGCATCATAGCCACAGGCAACAATAATCAGCTCCGGTTTGAAGCGTTCAAGCGCAGGAAGGACTATCTGTGTCATTGCATAGATATAACTATGATGTCCGGCTCCAGCAAGTAATGGGATATTCAGGTTATAACCAGTCCCTTCCCCTTCCCCGATATCATTTTCACCGCTGTATCCTGGAGGGAAGCAACCATCCTGATGTAGCGAGATGGTCAAAACATCAGAACGATCCCAATAAATATGCTGAGTGCCATTACCGTGATGAACATCCCAATCAATCACCGCAACTCGTTTTAAATCGAAACGTGCTTTTGCCTGTTCAATTGCCAATGGGATATTGGCTAGAAAACAAAATCCCATTGGCTTATCAGGTAAACAGTGATGACCTGGTGGTCGAGAAAGGCTGTAAGCATTATCAAGCTCACCACTAAGCACGGCTTCTACCGCAGCACAAGCAAGGCCGGCTGAGAGCTTAGCAATTTCATAGCTTCCCGGTCCCAAAGGGGCTTCTATACCAAGCATTCCTCCACCGTTATCACTGACTTGCTTAAACCGTTTCAGGTATTCCTCCGGATGAATTTTACGTAACGCTTGTTCATCAATAGGCGATGCCGAAGAAAGGTGCAAAGAGTGGCTCAAGCCTGATATATCCATCAAATTTTTCAACCGTCTTTTTGTTTCTGGCGATTCAGCATGTGTCGCTCCAGAAGAAGGCTGAACCCAACCTCCGACAGGCAGAGTAACTACATACGCGCCAGTACTATGCCAAAAACAATATTCATCAAAGAAAAACCCCGTTTTTCGTTTCATCATCCTTTCCTTTTACATTAAATTAATTAATCTATCATCAACATAATCAAAACACAAAAACGGATTAATAACGGGTTATGCCGAAGTTCCCCCAAAAGTGACGATCCTAAAAAAGGTTATAGACGGTTGAATGTACTGTTTTTAACTGATGATCAGTCTATGTCTCATCTATGTTTTGCCTATGATCTGACATATGAGTCTTATACCAACGAAACCCTACGTGTAGTAACGGCAGAAGAACTGTTAGTTCTTCCTTTTTTATGTGGTTGGCAAGGAAATCACCGATATAAAAAAATTGCCTGATGATGTGGTTTTAAAAATCAAGCGACCGGTAAAAGTACAACCCATCGCACGAGCTTGGTATGCGGAACAACAAAAGCAGGTGTAATATGCTTGTCCCCTGCCAATAATTGCATTTTATGTTAGATAGGTAGACTTGATAATTAACCCGAATTCTGGTTAAGCCATCACTGGCAAATCGTCTTCTGAGTAGACAACTTTCAGTGATGGTTTTTTTAATTTAAGGCAGTAAGCAATCACACCCCCTAAAACGGTCAACAGAAATCCTGTTATACTTCGGTGGCGCGAATGCTCTATTTGAGAAAGGGTTTTTAATTGCCCATT